>DASWPR010000138.1:0-1661 GCA_036398455.1 Dokdonella sp. | reverse complement strand
GGTCGACGGCCAGCGTGTACTGCACCAGATCGTTGGTGCCGATCGAAACGAAGTCGAGCTTGCGGATCATGCCCGGCAACGCGATCGCGGCGGCCGGGACTTCGATCATCGCCCCGAGTTCGAAATACTCGGCGAGCTCGTGGCCCTCGGCGCGCAGGGCACGCGCGCTCTCGTCGAGCATGCGCCGCACCGTGACGATCTCCTCGGCACAGCTCACCATCGGCACAAGGATGCGCACCGGGCCGTAGCTCGTCGTGCGCAGGATTGCCCGCAACTGCGTGTGCATCAGTTGCGGCGTGCGCAACGAGAGGCGCACACCGCGCACGCCGAGCGCGGGATTCGGTTCGTCCTGCAGGACCAGCCCGGCGCTGTCGACCTTGTCCGCGCCGAGGTCGAGCGTGCGGATCGTCACCGGCAGGCCGCCCATGCCGAGCACGAGGTCGCGGTAGGCGAGGAACTGTTCTTCCTCGCCGGGGATTTCCTTGCGCTGCAGAAACAGGAATTCGGTGCGGTAGAGGCCGACGCCGGCGGCGCCGAGCGCGCGCGCCTGGGCGACGTCGGTGGGCGATTCGGCGTTCGCATACAGCGCGATCGGCGTGCCGTCGCGCGTGCAGGTTTCCGCATCGCGCAGCAGGGCGAGGCGCTTGCCCTTCTGCACGAGATCACGCTGCCAGCCGCGATAGCGCGCCAGATCCTGCGCGGTCGGATGCACCACGACCTCGCCGTGCTCGCCATCGATGAGGACGAGATCGTCGTCCTGGATATGCGACAGCGCTTCATGCGCGGCGACGATCATCGGCAGATGCAGCGAGCGCGCCAGGATCGCGCTGTGGGAGACCTGGCTGCCCGAACTCAGCACGACGCCGAGCACGCCATGTTCGGCCAGCGGCACCAGTTCCGACGGCGCCACCGTGTCGCTGACCAGGATCTCGCCGACGCGCGAGGCGAGGCGGCGCTCCTCGACGCTGGATTCGCGCACGAGGCCGGCCTGGACGCGGCCGATGACGTGGTCGATGTCCTCCTTGCGGCTGCGCAGATACGGATCGTCCATCGCCTCGAACACCGCGACGAGGCGGTCGCGCTGCATCTTCAACGCGGCGCTGGCGCGGTAGCGCCCGATCTTGATGAGGTCGAACAGGCCGCTGGTGAGTTCGCGATCGGCCAGCATCAGGCTGTGCGCGTCGATGAATTCGGCCACTTCGCGCGCCAGCGTTCCATGCAGCTTCTCGCGCAGCACCTGCAGTTCTTCGCGTGCGATCGCGATCGCGCGGCGCAGGCGTTCCAGCTCGGGCTCGACTTCGGTTTCGGCGAGCGGACGTTCGTCGATCAGGTAGCGACTCGGATGTTCCAGACGAGCGCGACCGAGCGCCATGCCGCGCGATGCGCCGGCGCCGGTCAGGACGAGTCTCATTGACCCTCGTCGAATTTGCGCTCGAACAGGTCGACCATCGCAGCCATCGCCGCTTCTTCGTCGGGACCGTCCGCGCGCAGCCGCACCGAGGTGCCGAGTCCGGCTGCCAGCATCATCACGCCCATGATGCTTTTTGCGTTGACCTCCTTGCCGCGGCAGGCGAGGAAGGTGGACGACTGGAAACCGTGCAGGGTCTGCACGAGCTTGGCCGATGCGCGGGCATGCAGGCCGAGTTTGTTGCTGATCGTGA
>DASWPR010000137.1:0-11452 GCA_036398455.1 Dokdonella sp. | reverse complement strand
GCGGCCGAGCGTGTGCAGCGCGCGCACTTCGATGCACCAGGCCCTCGCACGCAGGCGCACGTCCTGCGGCCCGACCAGTGCATCGACCGCGATGCGCGCCTGTTCGGCGGCCGCGTCCGCGTGGCCGCTGGCCGCTTCGACATCGGCGAGCACGGCATGGGCGGAGCCGCGCACCGAAGCCTCGTCGCGCGGATCGGCCGCGGCGAGCAGGTCGGTCAGCAGCGTGCGCGCCTCGCCGCTGCGGCCGACCGCAGCGAGCGCCATGGCCCGGCGCAGCCGCACCAGCCGATGCAGCGATGCGTCGGCGACGTGATCGAGCACCGGCAGCGAACGCTCGCTCGCGGCCAGCGCATCGGCCGGCTGCACCAGCGCCAGATACGCCACGACTTCGTTCGCGCGCGTCGTGGCGAGTTCGTTGAACACGTTGTAGCGCTCGAAATGCTGCTCGGCACGCAGCAGCAACGGCAGCGCCGCCGCGGGACGACCGAGATGATTCTGCAATGCGCCTTCGTTGCCATCGAGCCAGAACGTGGTGAAGTTGTCGCCCGCCAGCTGGAACGCGATGCGTGCGCGCGCATGATCGGCCGCCGCGGCTTCGTACTGACCCTGCAACGCGGCCAGGTTGCCGCGGCCCATGTAGAGGCGCGCGGCGATATCCGGTTCGACGTGGCGTTCGAGCAAGGCGACGCCTTCGTCGTACGCCGCGCGCGCCTGCTCGTAGTGCGCGCCGAGCAGCAGCGCCGTGCCGCGCGCATACAGCACCTGCGCGCGCAAGGTCGGCGCGGCTTCGGCCGAGACGCTGCCGAGGAGGTCGTCCAGCGTGTGCAGCGCCTCGTCGAGCCGCCCACTGCGCAGGTCCAGCTGGGCCAGGCGCAGGCGCACTTCGGGCCGTGCCGCCATCGCCGGCGGCGCCTGCTCGATCAGCCGGCGCGCGCTCGCGAAATCGTCGCTCAGGCGCGCCGCTTCCAGCCGTTGCAGGAGTTCTTCCAGCGACAGCTGCTCGGCTTCGCCAGGGCGCGCGGCCGGCGCGTGGCCGAGCCGCTGCAGCAGGCGGTCGACCGCCGCATGCGTCGCGCGGATCGCATCGATCGCCGTCTCCTCGACCTCCAGCGTGACGCCTTCCGGACGCAGCAGCGCGAGCTTGACCACCCAGTTCGCGCCGTCGCGGCGCACGCTCGGCACGATCACCTGCTGCACCATCGCGGTCTCGCGCAGCGTCCGCGCCGCTTCGGCCGCGCCGGTACCCGGGTGGACCAGGCGCAGCAGCGCGTCGCTCGGCATCGTCGCGATGCCGGCGCCGCGCAGGCGCACGGCGATCAGGTCCATCAGGCCGAGGCGCAGCCAGGCGTCTTCTTCGCGCGCGGTCACGCTCGCCGGAATGACCGCCGCGACCCAGCCTTCGGTGCGCGTCGAGGACGCCGCAGTCGCCGTCGCGGCGGGCGCGTCGCGGCCGTCATCGCGTACGTGCGGCGCGACGAAGTGACGCACGGCCGCAGCGGTGGCGGCGAGCAGCACGAGGGCGAGCAGGACCAATACCGGCCAGCGAGTGCGCGGGGCCGGCGGCATCGATGGCGGCAGCGACGATGGCGAAGAGGATGCTTCCGGCGACGATGTCGGCGACGGTTCGTCGGCCGCTTCTTCCGAAGTCTCGCTGACCACTGCGATCCAGTGATAGCCGAAGCGCGACACCGTGCGGATGAAGCGCGGCGTTTCGACGCTGTCTGCGAGTGCGCGCCGCGCGCCGAGAATGGTCTTGCCCAGCACGGTGTCGGTGACGCTGGTCTTGCCCCACACGGCCGACACGAGCTCGTCGCGGCCGACCGCGCGATCGCGATGGCGCACCAGGTAGGCGATCGCATCGAAGCTGCGCGGCGACACGTTGACGCGTTCGGTGCCGCGGCGCAGTTCGCGCGTGGCGACGTCGAGGGTAAAACCGGCAAAGTGGAAGAGGGAACGCGTCATGGCGCGAGCGTAACGCGTCGTCGCGATGGGTGTGCATGCACGGGGGTGCTGCGGGTTGGGGGAGAAGCGACGGCGCAGACGCGGGGTCACGACTTTCGCCAGGACGACGGATGGGGGGGGATTGGCGATGCGTCCGCGTTTTTTCGTCGCTGCATGCCCGCGTCGCGTCACGGCCGCGCTTTCGGGTCGCCTCGCCGCCGGGTCTATGTCGCAGCGCTGCCCGCGTGCCCGCGCGTGGTGGCCAGTTTCAGGAAGGTCTCGTGCTGGTAGCGGCTCATGCGCAGTTCCTGCCCGCTATCCATCACGACGATGTGATAACCGTTGAACCAGGGATGGATCGCTTTCACGCGGCGCACGTTGACGATGGCCGAGCGGTGCACGCGCGCGAAATGGCGCGGGTCGAGCCGCGCTTCGAGCGCAGCCATCGTCTCGCGCACCTCGTAGACATGCTGCGCGACATGCAGCTGCGCGGTGTTGCGGTTCGCCTTGATCCAGACGATATCGTCGACCGCCACCAGCACCACATGTTCGTCGACGCGCACCGGAATGCGTTCGAGGTAGTCGTCGCGCTGGCGCAGCTGGTCGAGCGTGCGCAGCATCTGCACCGCAGCGGCCGGCGCCGCCCCCGCGGCGAGGCGCGCCTTGGCGCGGCGCAGCGTCTGCAGGAAGCGTTCGCGGCTGAACGGCTTCACCAGATAGTCGACCGCATTGGCGTCGAACGCGCGCACCGCGTAGTGCTCGTAGGCGGTGACGAACACGGTCGCCGGCATGCGCTCTGCGCCGATCGCGGCGACGACGTCGATGCCGTTCATCGCCGGCATCTGGATATCGAGGAAGACCAGGTCCGGCGACTGGCTGCGGATCGCCGCGATCGCGCTGGCGCCATCGCCGCATTCGCCGAGCACGTCGACGTCGCTGTCGTCGCGCAGCAATCGCACGATCGCGTGACGCGCGATCGGCTCGTCGTCGACGATCAGCGCGCCGATGCTCATGCGACTTCGCGCACCGGCGGCGCGGCCGGCGCGTCGAGCCCGCGGAACGGCAGGCGCACGCGGCAGGCGACTCCCTTGGGCCACATCGCATCGAGGCGGATCTCGGCGCGCTCGCCGTAGAGTTCGCGCAGGCGCAGCTGCGTGTTCGACAGGCCGATGCCGCGACGCGCGTACGCCGAGGGCGCGAACTCGAGCAGGCTGTTGCGATTGCGCACTTCCAGGCACAGCGTGTCGCCTTCGCGGCGGCATTCGATCTCGATGGTATCGGCGCCGACGTGCTTGCCGATGCCGTGGCGGATCGCGTTCTCGACCAGCGGCTGCAGGATCAGGCTCGGCACCGCGCAGCCGAGCGTTTCCGGCGACACATACACTTGCGTGGTCAGGCGATCCTTGAAGCGCGTGCGCTGGATGCCGAGGTACAGCTCCAGCAGTTCCAGCTCGCGCTGCAGCGGAATTTCCTGGCCCTCGTAGTCTTCCAGGAATGCACGCAGCAGTTCGCTGAGGCGCAGCAGCATGTCTTCGGCAGACGCCGGATCCTCGTCCAGCAGGGTCACGATCGCGTGCAGCGTGTTGAACAGGAAATGCGGCTGCAGCTGCGTCTTCAGCACCTGCAGGCGCGACTGCGCAAGTTCGGCGGCAAGCCGGCTCGCCTCGATCTCGCGGCGCGTCTTCTCGCGCTGGAAATGGATTGCCTGCCAGATCGCGACGAGCGTGCAATAGGTCACGAAACCCATCGCGACGTGCTTGCCGAAGAACTGGCCGAATTGTTCGCCGAGCGATCCCGGCTCCAGCAGGTGCGACACCGTCGCGCCGATCACGATCGCGAGCAGTGTGATCGCCACGCTGGCGAGCGCGTGCGCGCGCAGCGAACTCCAGCGCAGCGGCGACTCGATCGGATAGCGTTCGGTCACGCGGAACACGATCGGCGCGAGCGCGGCCCAGGTGTACCACTCCACCATCGACCAGCGCAGGTAGTTGTCCATCGGCCAGGGTTCGCCGAGCATCGCATCGTGGACGAACCACTGCAGTGCGAACAGCACGACGACGGCCGACCACAGCGCGATGTAGCGCGTCCAGCTCATGCCGATGTCGCTCAGGCGGATCGTGTTCATCGCGAGGGGCCGCACGGAATCGTCCGCAGCTATCGTAGGCCCGACTATCCTAGACAGGTGCCGGCAACCTGAGAAGGCTTGTCGCGGCAGGCTACGATTGGTCCATCCCCCACGACGATTCGTCCCGAATGCGTTTCCTTCGCGCCTGCGCAGCGGCTGACTGTGCAGGTCCATCCTGCGGAGAAACGCCATGCGCCTGCTTCTGATCGCCACCCTCCTCGCCGCTTCGCGCGTGTGCGCGGCCGATCCCGTGCACTACGTCGAACTGGTCAACACAGCGCGGGCGAGCCTGTCCTCGTTCGCGGTCGCCGCCGCCGGCAGCGGCGAGTTCCGCCCGGTGGCGCTCGGCGCCGCCGCGCTGCAAGGCGGCGGCGACTCGACCACGATCGGCATCGCCGGCGCAGGCTGCCTGCGCGACTTCCGCGCCGAATTCGCCGATGGCCGCGTGCTGATGCAGAAGAATTTCAACGTATGCACATTGCGCAGCTACCACACCGGGCAATACCTGCGACGGCGCGAACCGGCCACGTCGGTGGCGCAGGAATAGCGGCGCGCGCTCAACGTTTCCTTCGCCCGCCGGGCGGATGGATCGTCTCGCCGCGCAGCAGCATCTCGACGAACTGCTCGATACGGCGTGCGCGGGTTTGCGCTTTCTTCGGCTGCATCACGCGATAGATGATCGCGTAGCGATTGGCGCCATCGAGCGCGTCGAAGCCTTTCTTCGCCTTCGGTGCCGCCTTCAACGCGGCTTGCAGATCCGCCGGCACGGTGGCGTTGGCTTGCGAGGCGTAGGCGCTGTCCCAGCCTCCGTTCGCCTTCGCCGTTTCGATCTCGCGCAAGCCGTTCGGCGCGACGCGACCTTCGGCGAGCAAGCGCTGCGCGGTGTCGCGATTGATGCGCGACCAGGCGCTGCCGCGCCGTCGCGGCGTGAAGCGGATCAGGAAATAGTGCGCATCGAATGCCGCCAATTGTCCGTCGATCCAGCCGTGACACAGCGCGCCCTCGATCGCCTCGCGCTTGGCGAGGGTCGGTACCGGCGCACCCGCCTTCGAGAATTTCAGCCACGCGCCCGCCGCGCGCTCGCCGTTCCTGCGCAGCCAGCGTTCCCACGCGGCGAGGTCGGCGAAGGCGTGGATGGGCAGGTCTTTCGCTTGCATGGCTTTTCCACATGTCGGTGGATGAGCGTCGGCCGACATCGGCCGTAGATCCGGCGGCGAGGCGCGCACGAGGATTCTAGAACGCAGCCGTCGGAAACGCCGGCGATTCGCGCGGTCCCGGCACGCCCGGCGTGGCCGTCGTCTTCACTTGCGCGATGGACGATGTCGGCTTCCTGCAGCCTTCCCCGTATGAACATCCAGGCACCCCGCAAACGCTCGCGGGTGCACATCGTCACGAGGGGGAGGGGAACGATGAACGCGCTGCGGCGAATACGGGTGTGCGTGAGCTGGGCGGCAGTGGCCGGCCTGGCGGGGGGCGCTGCGGCGCAGTCGGATGGCGGTTCGTATCGGATCGATCCGATGACGATCGCCAGCGGCGGCGGCACGGCGAACGGCGGCGCCTATCGGCTGAGCGGCACGCTCGGCCAGCCCGCAGCGACGACGCTGACGGGCTCCTCCTACGTGCTCCACGACGGTTTCTGGGCACCCGCTTCCGGTACGGCGGGCGACACGATCTTTGCCAACGGTTTCGATCTTTGAGGGAGAACGTCATGCGTATGCGTGCGCTGTTGCTTGCGATGTGTGTGGGGTTCTGTGCGTCCGCCGGGGCCGATCCGCTCGGTTCGGCTTTCACGTATCAAGGACAGTTGAACGATGCCGGAGTACCGGCGAACGGCAGCTACGATTTCGAGTTCGCGCTGTACGCCAGCGCCAACGGCGGCAGCCCGGTGGACACCGTCGACGTCGGCGACCTGGCCGTCAGCAACGGCCTGCTCAGCGCGATGCTCGACTTCACCGATGCGCCGTACGACGGACAGGCGCTGTGGATCGAAGTGCGCGTGCGACCGGGTTCGTCGACCTCGGACTACACCGCGCTGTCGCCGCGCCAGGCACTGAGCGCGGCGCCGTATGCGCTGCATGCGCTGTCGGGCAATCCCGGTCCGCAGGGGCCCGCCGGCGCGCAGGGTCCAGCGGGGCCGCAAGGCCCGGTCGGACCTGACGGCCCGAACGGACCCGCCGGCCCGACCGGAGCGCAGGGACCGACCGGAGCGGACGGCCCGCAAGGTCCGGCGGGACTGATCACGCTGCCCTACTCCGGCTCGGCGACCAGCGCCGACCCCGTGTTCTCGGTCGAGAACGACGGCAGCGGGATCGCCATCCAGGGCCATCTGACGACCGACGCGTTCGCAGCCGTTTCCGCGATCAGCGATGCCAGCGGCAGCGGCCTCTACGCGACATCGAATAGCGGTTTAGGCGTCTATTCTGTTTCCAACTCGTACATCGGCGTCTATGGTTACGGCGGCGTATTCGCCGGTGTCTACGGCTCGACGGGCGACCCCAGCGGCAACGGCGTCTACGGCGCGGCCGGCGGCAGCGGCGCCGCCGGCGTCTACGGCACCAATTCGTCCGGCCCCGCGCTGTGGGGCAAGAACACCGGCGGCGGCACCGCCGTCTACGCACAGACCACCGGCGGCTATGCGGTCTACGCGACGGCGACATCCGGCATCGGCATCGTCGCCACATCCAGCACCAACGGCGGCGTGTACGGGTCCGGTTACGTCGGCGTGCAAGGCAATACGAACGGCGCCAACGACGCGCAGGCCGTGCGCGGCGAGAACGGCGGCAGCAACACCGTCGGCTACGCCGGCCTGTTCACCGGCCGTACCTGGGTCACCGGCAACCTGATCAAGGGCGGCGGCTCGTTCAAGATCGACCATCCGCTCGATCCGCAGAACAAGTACCTGTCGCATTCGTTCGTCGAATCGCCGGACATGAAGAATGTGTACGACGGCATCGTCACGCTCGATGCGCGCGGCGAGGCGACGGTGGCGTTGCCGGAATGGTTCCAGGCCTTGAACGGCGACGTGTCGATGGACAGCTACCGCTATCAGCTCACCTGCGTCGGCGGCTACGCGCCGGTGTTCGTCGCCGACGAGATCCAGCACAACCGCTTCCGCATCTCCGGTGGTTCGGCCGGCCTGCGCGTGTCGTGGCAGGTCACCGGCATCCGCCACGACCGCTACGCCGAAGCGAACCGCATTCCGATCGAGGAGAACAAGTCGCCCAGCGAGCGCGGCAAGTACCTGCACCCGGCGGCGTTCGGACTCGGCAAGGAAATGGGCGTGCCGATGCTGCAAGGCCCCAGCGTCTCGTCGGCGAACTTGCCGACGCGCTCGGATGCCGCGGTCGATCCGACGCTGCGTCCGTAGGAACGCCGCGACACCGGAGGCTTCGCGTGCGCCCGCTTTCCAAGCGGGCGCACCACGCGCCGAACGCTGCACGCTGCGATTCGCAGGCGCCCTCTGCCGCACGCAGAGCGCCGCGCAGCGGAAAGCGCCGATCGGCTCTTGCACGCCGCGCGATGAAGCGCGGCTGGTGCGCGGGATCGAAGTCGTCGCGGAAAATGTACTCGAAATACTCGAA
This sequence comes from Dokdonella sp., assembly GCA_036398455.1. GTDB lineage: Bacteria > Pseudomonadota > Gammaproteobacteria > Xanthomonadales > Rhodanobacteraceae > Dokdonella_A. Next base: position 3,805 of record DASWPR010000137.1, on the reverse strand, counting down.
CGCGCCGACGTCCGCCGCGCCGCCGATCACGCGCCGGTAGCCGGCGCCGCGCTGGTCGTTGTCGAGGCCGTTGGCAAGGCCGTGGTCGATCGCGCACGAGCCTTCGCGCAGCGCCATCGTGGCGGTCGGCCCGCCGTAGAAATCGAGATTGCCCAGGCGCGCATCGCAGTCCTGCGTGTCGGCCGGCAGGATCACCTCTGCCGCGACGGGGCCGACGATATCGTGGCTGCCGGCAATGGTCATGGCGAGGTCGGCACCGATGTTGTGTTCGTACTTGCCTGCAACGTTGAGGTCGACGAGGCTGCTGCCCAGGGTCAGCCGCGATGCCGGCGGATGCGCGGCCGTCGCATGCAGGAACAGGCCGGCGCCGGTCAGGCTGGCCGGACCGCTGTTGCCGACGATCGTGCAGTTCGCGAAATTGCCCTGCGAGTATTCGCCGAGGTAGACCCCGCCACCGCGGCGCCGGCATCGAGGCTGTCGATCGCCTCGCGCAGCGAGCACCGTCCGGAAACATGCTGGTCGGTATCCTGCGTCACCGTGATCGTCGAGGCTTGCGCGGCGGGCGCCCGCGCCAGCCCGACAGCGAGTGCGAGGGCCGAGCGCATCGGCGTGGAATAGAGGGGCATCGCGGCAGTTCCGGATCGAAAACGGGGGTCGCGCGAACGGCGCGTTGGTGTGGATACGCAGTTCCACCGCGCCGGCGGACATCGCTGCCGCGCGTCGTGCATGCGCCTGCGCATGGAAAACGTACGGGCTCGACGCGGTTACTATTCCGGCCGGCAACGGACGGCCGCGCGCCGCCGACGAATGACTGCGCCCGAGCGGCGTGCCCGAATGGCCCGCGCAGGGCGACGATCAAGGAAAGGAACCCCGATGCCCGCATCCCCCTCGATATTCCTGCTCGGCGCGGCGCTCGCGCTCGGCGTTGGCGCGAGCGCACACGCACGCCCGGCCCCGCCCAGCCGCGCGCAGCAGCACGCGCAGGCAGTCACCCTCACGCGCGACGACTGGGGCATCGCGCACGTGCACGGCAGGACCGACGCCGACGCCGTCTTCGGCATGGCCTATGCGCAGGCCGAGGACGACTTCAACCGGGTCGAGGCCAACTATCTCGATGCGCTGGGCCGCCGTGCGGAAGCCGACGGCGAAAGCGCGATCTGGCAGGACCTGCGCCAGAAACTGTTCGTCGATCCGGTCGAGCTGAAGTCGCTCTACGCGAAGAGTCCCGCATGGCTGCAGGCGCTGATGAATGCCTGGGCCGATGGCCTCAATTACTACCTCGCCACGCATGCGGACGTGCACCCGCGCGTGATCGCCCACTTCGAGCCGTGGATGGCGCTCAGCTTCACCGAGGGCAGCATCGGCGGCGATATCGAACGCGTCGAGCTGAAGCCGCTCGAAGCGTTCTACGGCCACGACGCGGCGGTCGCGCTCGCCGATGACGAAGCGCACCCGAGCTGGATCGAACCGACCGGCTCGAACGGCATCGCGATCGCGCCCAGGCTCACCGCCGACGGCCACGCCCTGCTGCTGATCAATCCGCACACCTCGTTCTTCTTCCGCTCCGAACTGCAGATGACCAGCGACGCCGGGCTCGACGTCTACGGCGCGGTGACCTGGGGCCAGTTCTTCGTCTACCAGGGCTTCAATCGCCATGCCGGCTGGATGCACACCTCCACCGGCGTCGATGTCGTCGACGAGTTCGCCGAGACGATCGTGCGCAAGGACGGCCGCCTGTTCTATCGCTTCGGCAGCACATTGCGGCCGCTCGCGACACGCACGCTGCGTGTGCCCTATCGCGCGAAAGACGGCGCCATGGCCGAACGCAGCTTCACCGTGTACGCGACGCATCACGGCCCGGTCGTGCGTGCCGAAGGCGACCGCTGGATCGCGCTCGCGCTGATGAACAAGCCGCTCGAAGCGCTCGAGCAAAGCTGGCTGCGCACGAAGGCGACCGACTACGCGAGCTATCTGAAGGTCGCCGCGCTGAAGGCGAATTCATCGAACAACACGATTTTCGCCGACGACAAGGGCGAGATCGCCTACCTGCATCCGCAGTTCATCCCGAAGCGCGACGATCGCTTCGACTACACGCGGCCCGTCGACGGCAGCGACCCGGCCACCGATTGGAAAGGGCTGCACGCGCTCGACGAAGCACCGCATCTGCTGAATCCGCCGAACGGCTGGATCATGAACACCAACAACTGGCCTTACTCGGCGGCCGGTCCCGACAGTCCGAAGCGCGCCGACTATCCGCGCTACATGGACACCTTCGGCGAGAATCCGCGTGGCCTGCATGCAACGCGCGTGCTGACCGACCGCCAGGGATTCACGCTGCCGTCGCTGATCACCGCGGCGTTCGATTCCTATCTGCCGGCATTCGCGCGGCTGATCCCGGTACTGGTCGCCGACTACGACGCGCTCGGCGCCGACGACCCGATGAAGCGCACGCTGGCCGGCCAGATCGCGTTGCTGCGCGGCTGGGACTACCGCTGGGGCATCAGCTCGATGCCGACCTCGCTGGCGGTATTCTGGGGCGATACCTTGTGGGACGAAGTCAGCGCCGCCGCCGCGACGGCGCATGTGCCGGTGTACGACTTCATGGCCGGCGAGGCCGGCGCGACGGCGCGCCTGCACGCACTCGCCGAAGCCTCCGAGCGGCTCGAAAAAGACTTCGGCCACTGGGGCGTGCCGTGGGGCGAGATCAATCGCTACCAGCGCATCGACGGCGCGCTCGTGCAGCCGTTCGACGATGCCCGGCCGAGCATCCCGGTGCCGTTCACGTCCTCGCGCTGGGGTTCGCTCGCCTCGTTCGGCGCGCACCGCTGGCCCGGCACGAAACGCTACTACGGCAGCGGCGGCAACAGTTTCGTCGCGGTGGTCGAGTTCGGCGACAAGGTGAGCGCGCGCGCAATCACCGCCGGCGGCGAAAGCGGCCATGCGGATTCGCCGCATTTCAACGACGAGGCGGAACGGTATACGACGGGAAATTTCCGCACGGTCTATTTCTGGCCGGAGCAGCGCGAGGGGCATATCGAACGCGTGTATCGGCCGGGCGAGTGAAGCCGTCCGAGCCGGGCGGCTGCGCACGCGGCAGGAAAACTGCCAGAAAAATTCCAGCGCTGCCGAGCACATCGATAGCTGCTGTCGCGCGGCGCAAGCGCGCGAGGGCGCAGGCCGCTAGTTCGCCTTTTGCAGAAGTGCACGCAGGGCAGGATTCCACAAATCCCAATCGTGCCTGCCGGGCAGCATCAGTACGTGGTCGGCCGGCAGCTGTCCGCTCATCAGTTCGATCGGCACGCGGAACGGTTCGCTCTCGCCGTAGGCCAGCCAGACCGAACGCACGCGCGCCGGATCGTTCGACCAGCCCTTCACGGTGCGCCATAGCTCGCGCTGGAAGGTATCCGGCCCCATCGCCTGTGCAGGTCCAGGATTCCACGAGGCAAGCCCGCCGGCCGCACGAATTTCGTCATGGATCGCCTCTTCGCCGAGATACGGCGACAGCAGCAGCATGCCGTCGACCTGGTCCGGATAGTCGTGTTCGTACAGCAGCGCGCCCAGGCCGCCGAGCGAGATGCCCGCGATCCACACAGGCTGATGCGAGCGCGCGTGCGCAGGCTCGATGACCTCGTCGTGCAATCGCTGCGGCGCCCGGCCCTGCCGATAGAACGGCATCGTCAATCCGGTCAGCACCACGTCCGCATCCGGCCATGCCGACTGGATCGCCTGCGCCACACCGCGACGCTGCAGTGAAGCCAGGTCGTCGCCGCGACCCGGCAGCATGACGACAAGCCGATGCGCCGGC
>DASWPR010000136.1:0-2310 GCA_036398455.1 Dokdonella sp. | reverse complement strand
TGGCGCCCTCCGCCGGATGGGTATGCGCGGAATCGCGCAGCGCGGCGTCGATGGCCGCGACGGCGGCCGCAGCGGGCATTACCGCATCCGGAACGTCGGCCAGCGCCTCGGCGCCGAACGACGCCAATGCCAGCTCGCGTTCGAGCGGCGTCAGATCGCTGGCGCGAATCTCTTCGAGCGTCGGCTTCACCATGTGCTCACCTTGCCGAGTGCGGCAGCCACGCGCTCCCAGCGCGTGTCGATGCCGGCGTCCACTTCGCCGGTGCCGGCCTGGGCGCGGCAGCCGCCGCGCTCCACCGCCGGATCGGTGCGCACGGTCCAGCCGCGCGTTTGCAGTTCTTCCATCAGATAGGCTTCGACCACCGGCAGATCGGCGGGACTCACGATCAGTGCGGGCGCGCCGACCAGCGTCGGCTCGCTCGCCAGCACCTCGCGCGCGGCGGCGATCAGCGCGGTCGGGTCGTGCTGCACGTGCTGACGCACCACCTGCTGCGCGATGTCGAGCGCCAGTGCGACCAGCGTTTCGGAGATCGCGCCCTGGGCGCCCTCGAGCGCCGCCTTGAAGGTTTCGGCCAGGGCGGCGAGCCGCGCCGCTTCTTCACGCGCTTCGCTCTGGCCTTGCTCGAAACCCTGCGCATGACCTTGCTCGTAGCCGGCCTGATAGCCGAGCGCCTGACCGGCCACATGACCGGAGGCGATGCCCTGTGCATGCGCGGCCTCGCGCAGACGTTCGAGTTCGGCCTCGAATGCGCCGTCGTCGACTTCGGGTTCGGGCGGTGCCGGAGGCGCCGGATCGAACGAGGCCATCTCCCAGCGCTGGTAGGCCGAGAGGCTTTCCTTCGCCGTGGAGTTCGAATCAGACATATGCATCTTCGGCCTTGCCGCCTAGAACGATCTGGCCGCCTTCGGCCAGGTTGCGCACGATCTGCAGGATGCGGCGCTGCTGCGTCTCGACTTCGGAGACGCGCACCGGACCGCGCGCGTCCAGATCTTCGGCGAGCAGTTCGGCGGCACGCTGCGACATGTTCGACAGGAACTTCTGGCGCAGCGCGGGCGGCGCGCCCTTCAGCGAGATGATCAACGCCTCGGACTCGACTTCCTTCAGCAGCAGCTGGATCGCGCGGTCTTCCAGATCGAGCAGGTTCTCGAACACAAACATCTGATCAATGATCTTCTGCGCAAGTTCCGCGTCGTACTGGCGAACGTTCTCGATCACGCCTTCTTCATGATTGCTCGACATGAAGTTGAGAATTTCGGCCGCCGTGCGGATGCCGCCCATCGGGCTGCGCTTGAGGTTGTCGCTGCCGGACAGGAGGCCCGTCAGCACGTCGTCGAGTTCGCGCAGCGCGGCCGGCTGGATGCCGTCGAGCGTGGCGATGCGCAGCAGCACGTCGTTGCGCAGCCGCTCCGTGAAGCAGGCGACGATTTCCGAAGCCTGATCGCGGTCCAGGTGAACGAGGATGGTGGCGATGATCTGCGGATGCTCGTTCTTGATGAGTTCGGCGACCGCCGCGGAATCCATCCACTTCAGGCCTTCGATACCGCTGGTATCGCTGCCCTGCAGAATCCGGTCGATGATCGCGCCGGCCTTGTCGTCGCCGAGCGCCTTGGTCAGCACCGAGCGGATGTACTCGCTCGAATCGAGCGACATGCCGGTGTGCTGCTCGGCCTCGCGCACGAACTCCTGCAGGACTTCGTCGACCTGCTCGCGGGTCACGCTCTTCAGTGCGGCCATCGCGACGCCGATCTTCTGGACTTCGCGCGGCCCGAGGAACTTGAACACCTGCGCGGCTTCTTCCTCGCCGATCGACATCAGCAGGAGCGCGCTTTTCATTACGCCTTCAGCGCTCATCGGACACCCAATTTTTCACGACGGTTGCGACGATCTTCGGATCCTGGCGCGCGATGTTGCGCGCGAATTCCAGGTTCCGCTCATATTTGTGCTTGGAGTTTTCGAGCGCGAGCAGTTCGCTGTCGGATTCCAGTTCGGCGACCGAACTTCCGCCCGCGCCCACGCGCTCGGCGGCGGGAATGCCATCCAGCAGGATCGGCTCGTCCGGCGACGGCAGCGCCCCGGCGACCACCGGCTCCGGCGGCGGGAAGGCGCGGCGCAGCGCCGGCTTCACCATCACGAAGTAAAGGAACAGGGCGACCGCGCCGATGCCGAGGTAAGTGGCGATCTGCCTGGCGAGCGCGATCATGTCCGGCGTGCGCCACCACGGCAGGTCGGCGTTCGGGTCGAGGTCGGTGGTGAACGGACTGTTGACCACGTTGACCGAGTCGCCGCGCGCGGCATCGAAGCCCATCGCG
>DASWPR010000135.1:0-5060 GCA_036398455.1 Dokdonella sp. | reverse complement strand
TGCGGATGCCCTTGCGATAGCTGCGGCCGAGTTCGCGCGGCTCGCCGTCGTGTTCGCGGATGCGCCCGTTGCGGCCGAGATCGAACAGGGTCTGGTAGGCGAGGTACGGGTACACCGCCGAGGCGCCGAAGCCAATCAGGCAGGCGAAATGGTGCGCGTCGCGCGCGGTGCCGGTCTCGACCAGGATGTTGCAGTCGCAGCGCAGCTGCGCCGCGACCAGGGCCTGATGGATTGCACCGGTCGCGAGCAGCGCATGGATCGGCAGCTTGTCCGGCTGCTGCGGCGGATAGCGGTCGCTGAGGAACACCAGCCGGGCGCCACTGCGCACGGCGGTGGTCGCCTCGATGCAGATGCGGTTGAGCGCGGCTTCGAGCCCCTCGTTCTCGCGGTAGTAGAGATCGACGAAGCACTGCGCGTTGACGAACTGCGGCAGCGCGAGCAGCTGGCGCAGCTTGCGCTGCGACAGCACCGGCGAGGTCAGCAGCACTTGCTTGGCGTTGTCGGCGGACAGCTCGAAGATGTTGCCCTCGGCGCCGATCTGCGTGACCAGCGACATCACCGCGGTTTCGCGCAGCGGATCGATCGGCGGATTGGTGACCTGCGCGAATGCCTGGCGAAAGTAGTCGTACAGCGGACGCGCCTCGCCGGACATCGCCGCGACGGGCGTGTCGTCGCCCATCGAGCCGGTCGCCTCGACGCCGTCCTCGGCGAGCGCGGTCAGCACGGTGTCGCGTTCCTCGCGCGACAGGCCGAACAGTTTCTGGAAGCGCGCCAGCGTGCCGTCGGGGAATGGCTCGGCGGCGAGGCTCGGATCGATCAGGTGCGACTCCAGATAGGTGACGCCGTCGCGCAGCCATTGCTTGAACGGCGCGAGTCCGCGGTTCAGTGCATCGACGTCGGCACTCTTCAGCAGCCGATGCTCGGCGAAATCGACCGCGATCATTTCGCCGGGGCCGAGGCGCCCCTTCTCGACGATGGCCGAATCCGGGTAGTCCCAGATGCCGGCTTCCGAAGCGATGATCAGGTGGCGATCGTCCGACAGCGCCCAGCGCGCCGGGCGCAGGCCGTTGCGGTCGAGCGCGCAGGCGGCGTAGCGGCCGTCGCACATGACCAGGCCGGCGGGACCGTCCCAGGGTTCGGTGTGCAGGCCGTAGTATTCGTAGAACGCGGCGAGATCGGCATCGACGTCTTCGCGCGCGGACCAGGCCGGCGGCACCAGGATGCGCATCGCGGTCGGCAGCGCGATGCCGCCGATCAGCAGCAGTTCGAGCGCGTTGTCGAGGCTCTGCGAATCCGAGCCGGACATCGTCACCAGGGCGCCGAGCGTGGAGAAGTCGAACTGCGGCGAGACCAGCTTGCGCGCGCGCGCCGACATCCAGCTGCGATTGGCGCGGATCGTATTGATTTCGCCGTTGTGCGCGAGATAGCGGAACGGCTGCGCCAGCCGCCACTGCGGCGTCGTGTTGGTCGAGAAGCGGTTGTGGAACACCGCGGCGCACGCGGCCAGATCCGGCCGCGCCAGATCCGGGTAGAAGCGGCGCAGCGCGCCCGGCAGCACCATCGCCTTGTAGCCGATCATCGAGGCCGACAGCGAGATGACGTAGAAATGTTCCTCGTCCGGCAACGCATTGGTGGCCAGGCGGCGTGCGCGGTAGAGCTTGCGGTCGAAGCTGGCTTCATCGAAGCCGGCTTCGTCGAACGCCGCGGCCGGCGCATTCACGAAGAGCTGCGCGATACGCGGCAGCGAGGCCGCCGCCTGTGCGCCGCACACGACGAGGTCGATCGGCACATCGCGCCAGCCGGCGATGTCGAAGCCCTCGTCGCGCAGGCGCGCTTCGAGTTCGGCGATCGACTGTTCGCGCCGCGACGCATCCGGCGACAGGAACACCAGCCCGGCGGCGAAGTGCTCGTCCAGTTCGATGCCTGCTTCCTGCGCCAGCGCACGCAACCACGCCACCGGCCGATGCAGCAGGATGCCGCAGCCATCGCCGCTGAGACCGTCGGCACCGACCGCGCCGCGATGCGCGAGGCGCTCCAGCGCCTTGAACGCCATATCGACGACATGGGTGCTCGCGCGCGCGTCGAGCTGCGCGATCAGGCCGAAGCCGCAGCTGTCGCGTTCGTAGCTCGGGTCGTACAGCCCGGTGTGCTGGCTTGCCATCGTGCTTCACCTTTGCACGGGCGGCTTCGCGGGTGACGCGGATGTCGGCGACTCCTGAAGAATGGGCGTCTATACGTCCATTCAGAAATCGCCCCCGGGGAAGCCGCCGCTCGCCCGCGACTAGAGCACATTTGCTGCGAAGCGTCAAAGCCGGAGGCGTATGGATGTCCACGCGGAGCGCGTGTCGGCATGCATCGTCACGCGGCTGCGCGCACCGTCCGGACCTTCCGCGAACCGGGCGCTGCCGATCCCGCGTCTTGCGCGGCAGTTTGTCGCTGCTCTACGCTCGGGTGGTCGAGCGCCGCGGGCGCCACGGGAGGGTGGTGGATGGAAGCGCTCGGGTCTATCGGGTTCGGCTTGTTCGGCCTCGCCGTGCTGGTCGCGATCGCATTCGTCTTCTCGAACAACAAGCGCGCGGTCGACTGGAAACTGGTCGGCACCGGCGTCGCGCTGCAGATCGTGTTCGCCTCGCTGGTGCTGAAGCTGCCGCTCGGCCGCGATCTGTTCGACGGCATCGCGAAGGGCTTCGTCAAGCTGCTCGATTTCGTGCGCGTCGGCTCCGAATTCATCTTCGGCGGCTTCATGGACGTGCAGAAATTCGGCTTCGTGTTCGCCGTGCAGGTGCTGCCGACGATCATCTTCTTCGCCTCGCTCACCGGCGTGCTCTACCACCTCGGCGTGATGCAGCGGATCGTCAAGGGCATGGCCTGGGTCATCACCAAGGTCATGAACGTATCGGGCGCGGAAACGACGTCGGTGTGCGCGAGCGTCTTCATCGGCCAGACCGAGGCGCCGCTGACGATCAAGCCGTATATCGAACGCATGACGCAGTCCGAACTGATGACCGTGATGATCGGCGGCATGGCGCATATCGCAGGGTCGGTGATGGCGGCCTACGTCGGCCTGCTCGGCGGCGGCGACGAGGGGCAGCGCGTGTTCTTCGCCACGCACCTGCTGACCGCGAGCATCATGGCGGCGCCGGCGACCCTGATGCTGGCGAAGATCCTGGTGCCCGAGACCGAGGAGCCGATGACGCGCGGCACGGTCAAGCTCGACGTCGAGAAGACCACTGCCAACGTGATCGACGCGGCGGCGACCGGCGCCTCCGACGGCCTGCGCCTGGCCTTGAATGTCGGCGCGATGCTGCTCGCCTTCATTGCCCTGGTCGCGCTGGCGAACGCGCCGATCCAATGGCTCGGCACGCACGCCTGGGGCGCCGACGCCGGCGCGACGATCAACGGCTGGCTGTCGGCACACGCAGGCCATGCGGTCGAACTCTCGCTGCAGACCCTGTTCGGCTGGGTGCTGGCACCGCTGGCCTGGCTGATCGGCGTGCCCTGGCAGGATGCGCCGCTGGTCGGCAGCTTCATCGGCGAGAAAGTCGTCATCAACGAATTCGTCGCCTACGTCGACATGTCCAAGCACCTGGACCAGATGACGCGGCAGAGCCAGCTGATCGCGACTTACGCGTTGTGCGGCTTCGCCAATTTTTCCTCGATCGCGATCCAGATCGGCGGCATCGGCGGTCTCGCCCCGAACCGCCGTGCGGACCTCGCGCGGCTGGGCCTGCGCGCGGTGCTCGGCGGTTCCATCGCGACATTCATGACGGCGACGATCGCCGGCGTGCTGGAGCCGTTGTGATTCATGCGCGCTGACGTCGTCGTCGTCGGCAGCTACAACCGGGACTACGCCTGGCACGTCGATCGCACGCCTGCAGCCGGGGAGACGCGTCGCAGCGACCGCTTCCGCACCGCAGCCGGCGGCAAGGGCTTCAATCAGGCGGTCGCATGCGCGCGCCAGGGCGCGGCGACCGCGTTCGTCGGTGCGCTCGGCGACGATGCCAGCGGCCGCGACGCACGCGCGCTCGCGGCCGCCGAAGGTCTCGATGCGCGCTGGCAGGTCTGCCGCGATGCAGCGACCGGCAGCGCGTGCATCCTGGTGGAGGCAGGCGGACAGAATCGCATCGTCGTCGCACTCGGCGCGAACGAGCACCTCGACCCCGCCTTCGTGCGGCGGCAGGGGGACGCGTTCGCGCAGGCGCGCGTCGTGCTCGTGCAGCTGGAGAGTCCTGTCGCTGCCGTGCGTGCAGCGCTCGAAATGGGTGTGGCCCCCGAGCGTCTATGCCTGCTGAATCCGGCGCCGATGCACGCCGATTTCGATACCGCGCTGCTGCCCCTGTGCGATGTGCTGACACCGAATGAAACCGAGTTCGCATCGCTGCTCGGCCGCGTCGCCGGCGACCGCATCGACGCGGCCGGGCTGGTTTCCCTTGGCGACGCCGAATTGCATGCGCTGGCACGCAAGCTCGACGTGGCGACGCTGGTGGTCACCCTGGGCGCCGAAGGCTGCTTCGTCTCGCATGCGCGCGCGGACCGTCGCGGCGACGATGCAGCGTTCTATCGCATCGCTGCCGAAAAGGTCCGCGCGATCGACACGACCGGTGCCGGGGACGCGTTCTCCGGCGCGCTGGCGGCGGCCTGCGTGCGCATGGCCGCACGTCCGTTCCGCGAGGCCGTGCTGCATGCGAATCGTGCGGCCGCGCTGTCGACCGAGCGTGCCGGTGCGGCGGCATCGATGCCGAGTTGCGACGAGGTGATTGCGCGCTTCGCGCAGCGCGCGTGAACCCTTGCGCGTGGATTGTCGATAACGGTGCGCAATGCGCGCTGGGCGCATTCCGATAGAGACACGCGGGGACTGGACCCGCGCTGAACCGCGTCGCGCCTGCGTTCGTGGCCCGCTGCTTCTGTCGACGCAGACGTCTCGACGCAGACGGCGTAGACCTAGATGGCGGTTCCGCGATTGCTGCCCGGCTTGACGATCAGGCGGGCGTCTTCCTCGCGTGCGCGGCAGCGCGCGACGAACGCGAGCGCCCCCTTCGGATCGGCGTGGTAGCGGTCGT
>DASWPR010000134.1:0-12264 GCA_036398455.1 Dokdonella sp. | reverse complement strand
AGGCACGGCAGGAGTCGTCTGCGGAATTGCTGGTTCATGGGTTGCCCTTCTGCGTCATCGATGAGTGCTCCGCTGCGCCCGCGGCGCGCGCTGGCATCGTCCGCACGGGCGGAGGGGCAGCACACACTGGGTATTGGCGGAATTCCGGCAGGCAGCCAGCAGATGCTGCTCTGCAATACCGGCGTAATTACCGCAGTCTGGGCAGGCGGAGTGACGAATTTGTAACGAAGGGACCGATCTTTACGGGGGATTTACTCGCGCCTTACAAGTTCGAGAAGAAAGGACGCCGAACGGGGGAGCGGCGTGCGGCAGCGCGATTGCTGCGCAGCAGCGAGCGGACGCGAGTGAGTTGCGCGCAGGCTTCGCCGATGGAAGCCCGCGCCCGGACGATGCAACGCTCAGGAAGCGCGTTCCACGTAGCGCGCGCGCTTGATCGCGCGCAGATGCGCCAGGTCCAGCCGCACGAGGCCGTCGACGCAACCGCCGAATGCCGGATCGACGCCGAAGTCGAGGAAGCGCACGCCTTCCGGTTCGCACAGGTCGGCGTACTGCCGGTACAAGGTCGGCAGCTGGGCTTTCATCGCCGTCAGCTGCTGCTTCAGTACGGACAGGCCCTCGCCGACCGAACGCCCGCTCCACGCCGCGCGCGCCGCTTCGGACACGGACGCGGAGATCACGAACGGATTGCGCGCGCGCGCGAGCTGGTCGCTGTCGCCGAAGTAGTGACGGTGGTAGTGCACGATCCATTCGCGCGCTTCGGCCGGTATCGACGCGCTCAGGCTGACCGGTCCGACCAGATAGCGGATGTGCGGCCGCTTGCGCAGGTACGCGCCGATGCCCTGCCAGAGATAGTCGAGGCTGCGCGAGCCCCAGTACGCCGGCTGTACGAAGCTGCGTCCGAGTTCGACCGCTTCGGGCAGGAACGCCTGCGCTTCGCTCGCGTAGTCGAACAGACTGGCCGAGTAGAGGCCGCCGATGCCGCGCTCGCGCAGGATCGTATCCGCCTCGCCGAGCCGGTAGGCACCGACGATGGCCAGCGCCGGTTCGTCCCACAACACCAGGTGCCGGTAGTACGCATCGAAGGCGTCTAGATCGCGGCGCGCGCCGGTGCCTTCGCCGACGCGGCGGAACGCCAGTTCGCGCAGACGGCCGATCTCGCGCAGGGCCGGGCAGTCGGCGCGCGCATCGAGCAGCAGGATCTGCTTGCCGTCGTTGGTCTGGCCGAGCACTTCGGCGTCGCGCAGCGCACGGCGCACGGCCAGCGGCGACTCCGGATGCGCAACCGCCGCCGAGGTCGGGAATACGGTGGGCCGGCGCCGCGCCAGGCGATACACGTGACGGCGCATGTGCTTGGCGATCTGCTCCGGCTTGCGCGTCGCGCGCGTCAGTGCATCGGCGCTGACGATCTCGCCGACCTGGAAGCCGATGCGCGCATTCGCCGCGCCGAACATCTCGCGCGCCAGCAGCAACGCGGCCAGCGGCTTGGCCAGCATCGACACGCCATAGAACATCGGCGAGTTGTGCGCGGCGATATGCACCGGCAACACCGGCGCGCCGGTCTTCAACGCGAGACGCGCGAAGCCGGACGACCATTCCAGGTCGCGTACGCCCTGCGGACGCATGCGCGAGACCTCGCCGGAGGGGAACACGATGATCGCCTCTTCGCGTTCGAGCGCGCGATACGCCTCGCGCATGCCGGCGAGCGCGCTGCCATTGCTGAATACCGGCAGCGGCAGGAACAGGGGCGACAGCGGTTCGAGCTGCATCAGCACGTCGTTGGCGAGCACCTTGACGTCGCGCCGCACCGAACCGACGAGCTGCAGCAAGGCCAGCGCATCGAGCGCACCGAGCGGGTGGTTGGCGACGATCACGACGCGGCCTTCGACCGGAATATTCTCGCGATCGGTATTGGCGACGCTGTAGCTGATCTTCAGATCGTCGAGCACGAGTTCGACGAAGTCGAATCCGGTCAGCGAGGCACCCTTGCTGAGAATCGCATTGATGCGCTCCTCGCAGACGACGCGGCGCAGGAACTCGACCACCGGCTGGGCGAACGTGCGCGCCCGACCTTCGGCGAAACGCGGGAATTTCTCGTAGAAGCTGCGTTCAATGCTGATCAAGGCGCATCCCCCAACGATGGCTTGGGCACGCTAGCGCCCCATTGTTACAACTTCGTGGTACGCCCAGCGTGCACCTGATCACGGGGTGCCGGCAAGATGTATGTAGGCGACGATGCCGTCGAGGAACATCTGCACGGACAAGGCGACCAGCAGCATGCCCATCAGGCGCTCCATCGCGGTCAGCACACGCGTGCCGAGAATGCGGAACAGGAACGTCGACGACATCAGGATCAGCGCGGTCAGCAGCCACGCGACCAGCAGCGCCAGGCTCCAGTCGACCGTACGGCCGGGCTGGCTGTTCGCCAGCAGCATCACCGCGGCGATCGTCGACGGACCGGCCACGGCCGGAATCGCCAGCGGCACGATGAACGGCTCCTCGTCGTCGTCGCCGAAAATCCCGTGGTGCGGCGGGAAGATCATGCGCAAGCCGATGATGAACAGGATGATGCCGCCGGCGATGCTGACCGATTCCTGCTTGAGCTGCAGCAGATGCAGCAGATACTGGCCGCCGAACAGGAACGCGAACAGCGTGATCAGCGCGATCAGCATCTCGCGCACGATCACGAACATGCGCCGGTCCGGCGCGACGTTCTTCAGCACGCTCAGGAACAGCGGAATGTTGCCGACCGGATCCATGATCAGGAACAGCAGGACACCCGCCGACAGGGTGCTCATCGAATTTTCCAAAAACCAACCCCGCGCTTCAGTGAAATAACCCGTCGTGCAACGCACGACGCGACCTTTTTCCTATCGCCCCGATGCCCCGCCTGGGGGGCAAACGGGCGCAGGGCTGGCTGCACGTGCCTGCAAACGCCGCAGTCTACGTGCAACCCCCGCACCTCAGCGCAACCTCCTGCCGCGACGAACCGCTGTCGGTGGAGAGGGGGCAAAAAGCCCAGTCTGCCCAGCGACCCAGGGACCCGGGGAGAACCGCCCATCGAGTACGCCACTCAACGCAAATCCAGTGCCCTGCCGCGCATTCCGTGCGCATCGCCGAGCAGCCAGGCGATCGCGCCCGCCGCATGCACGGGTTCCGGATGGCTCAAGGTGTCTTCGCCATAGTACGCCGCACGGCGCAAGGTCGTGCGCATCGGCCCCGGCAGCACCGCATGCGTGCGTACATTCGAACTTTCGGTTTCCTGATGGACGATCGAGGCGAGCCCCTGCAGCGCGTGCTTGGCGACGCCGTAGCCGCCCCAGAACGCCTTGCCGACCCGTTCCAGATCGTCGAACACGAACACGATCGCGGCATCGTCCGAGCGCTTCAGCAAGGGCAGGCAGGCGCTGGTGAGCAGGAACGGCGCGGTCACGTTGACCTGCTGCACGCGCGTCCATTCCTCCGGCGTCTGCTGCTCGAACGGCTGCAGGCTGTCGAACTGGGCGGCGGCATGCACGACGCCATCGAGACGACCGCATTCGCGCTCGATCGCCGAGGCGAGATCCGCATAGTCCTTCGGCGTGGCCCCGGCCAGATCCATCGGATACAGCGCCGGTTTCGGACCGGCGGATTTCTCGATCTCGTCGTACACCGCTTCGAGCGCACGCACCTTGCGCCCGAGCAGCACGACGGTCGCGCCCGCACCGGCCGCCAGCAGCGAAGTCGCGCGCCCGAGGCCGCCGGTCGCGCCGGTCACCAGAACCACGCGATCACGCAGCGAACCGCTCGCGGGCGACAGGCTGCCGTCCGCCGGAGTTGCGAGCACGAGCACGCTCAGACCTTCTGCGTGTCCTGAACCAGGCGTTCCAGCTCACCCGATTCGTACAGCTCCAGCGCGATGTCGCAGCCGCCGATCAGCTCGCCGTGGATGAACAACTGCGGGAACGTCGGCCAGTTCGAATAGCGCGGCAGGTTCGCGCGTACCTCAGGATCCTCGAGCACATTGACCGAGTGGTACGTGGCGCCGACCGCCTTCAGCGCCTGCGAGGTGCGGCTGGAGAAGCCGCACATCGGGAACTGCGGCGTGCCCTTCATGAAAAGCACGATCGGATGCGACCCGACGGTGGACTTGATGCGTTCGATGACGTCCATGGATAGCTCGATATTTGTATACAGGCGCGGTTGGGCGCGGATGGGCCAATGTTACCAGCTCGGACTATGCGGTTGATTTGACAAGACACAACTCCATAGACTGAACGACCCTTCGAACGATCTTCCTCACCCAACGGCAAGGAGAACCCGCATGGCGATCGAACTTCCCGCGCTTCCCTGGGCGCGCGATGCGCTGGCTCCGCACATTTCCGCGGAAACCATCGACTATCACTACGGCAAGCATCACCAGACCTACGTCACCAACCTCAACAACCAGATCAAGGGCACCGAGTTCGAAAACCTCGGACTCGAGGAAATCATCCGCAAGTCGTCCGGCGGCATGTTCAACAACGCCGCGCAGATCTGGAACCACACGTTCTACTGGAACTGCCTGAAGCCGAACGGCGGCGGCGAACCGAGCGGCCGCCTCGCCGACGCGATCAACAAGGCTTTCGGCGGCTTCGCCCAGTTCAAGGACGAGTTCACCAAGACCAGCGTCGGCACCTTCGGCTCCGGCTGGGGCTGGCTGGTGCAGCGTCCGGACGGCGGCCTGGCGCTCGCCAGCACGTCCAACGCCGGCACGCCGATCACCGGCGCGGACCGCCCGCTGCTGACCTGCGACGTGTGGGAACATGCCTACTACATCGACTACCGCAATGCGCGCCCGAAGTACCTAGAGGCGTTCTGGAACCTCGTCAACTGGGAGTTCGCGGCAAGCCAGATGTCGTGATCGTTCGCGCCGGCTGCGGCGCGCAACGCTTCAACATGCAAGGCCGCCTTCGGGCGGTCTTGGTGTTTGAGGGCATTTGGAATTCACGGAAAGCCGCCCCCTTCCGCCCTGCCGGGCACCTTCCCCCACAGGCGGGGGAAGGGACGGCAAACGTCGGGATCCTCATGAGGCAAGCTCTCCCTTCCCCCGCTCGCGGGGGAAGGTGCCCGGCAGGGCGGAAGGGGCAGTTCGAACCTCGGCCTCAAACCAACGCGGCAATCACCGGCGCCACCTGATCCGCGCGACCGAGCGCCTGCCCGAGCCGGCCCAGCCGATCGCGCATCTCGGCACCGTCGCGCGCGCACACGGTCGCGTGACCGACCTTGCGGCCGGCGCGCGGCTCCTTGCCGTAGTCGTGCCAGTGCGCATCGCTCTCGCGCAGCACGGCCGTGGCGGACGGCAGTTCGCCGACCCAGTTCAGCATCACGCTGAGGCCGCGCGCGGCGGTGTCGCCGAGCGGCAGGCCGAGCACCGCGCGCAGGTGGTTTTCGAACTGGCTGCAGATCGCGCCTTCGATCGTCCAGTGACCGGAATTGTGCACGCGCGGCGCGATCTCGTTGCCGAGCAGATGGCCGTCGCGCACGAACAGCTCCAGTGCGAACGTGCCGACATAGTCGAGCCGCTCGGCCAGCGCGCGCGCATGCGCGACCGCGGCCTGCTCCAGCCCCTCCGCGCGCGGCGCCGGCGCGAGGCTGGCGGAGAGAATGCCGCTCGCGTGCCAGTTCTGCGTCAGCGGGTAATGGCGGAATTCGCCGTTGCGCGAACGCACGGCGATCACCGACACCTCGCGCTCGAACGGCACGAACGCTTCGAGAATCAACGGCGTGCCGCCAAGCGCAGCCCAGGCGGCGTCGGCGTCCGCCGGCGCGCGCAGCACCGCCTGGCCCTTGCCGTCATAGCCGAGGCGGCGCGTCTTCAGCACCGCCGGCAGTCCGATCGCCGCGACGGCCGCGTCCAGCTCTGCGCGACTGTCGATCGCGGCAAAGGCCGGCGTGTCGAGCCCGATCTCGCGAAACAGCGTTTTCTCAGCGAGGCGATCCTGCGCCACGGCGAGCGCGCGCGGATTCGGAAATACCTGCGTGTGCGTGGTCAGCCAGTCGGCGGTGTCGGCCGGCACGTTCTCGAAATCGAACGTCGCCACATCGATGCGCCGCGCGAAGTCTTCCAACGTGTCGAAGTCGCGCCAGTCCGCGCGCACCAGCGGCGCGACTTGACTGGCGCAGGCATCGGCTGCGCTGTCGACGACGAGAAAGCGCAAGCCGAGCGGAGCGCCGGCAAGAGCGAGCATGCGGGCGAGCTGGCCGCCCCCGAGGATACCGACGGTGTTCATGCGGTCGTGCGCGGATCGGGATTGGCCAGCACGTTCTCGGTCTGTTCGGCGCGGAACGCATCGAGGCGGGCGGCGAGCGCGGCATCGGTGGTAGCCAGGATCGCCGTGGCCAGCAGGGCCGCGTTGATCGCGCCGGCGCGCCCGATGGCGAGCGTCGCGACCGGAATCCCGGCCGGCATCTGCACGATCGAGAGCAGCGAATCGAGGCCGTTCAGCGCATGCGACTGCACCGGCACGCCGAGCACCGGCAGGCGCGTCTTCGCGGCGAGCATGCCCGGCAGATGCGCGGCGCCGCCGGCACCGGCAATGATCGCGCAAAGGCCGCGCTGCACGGCGGCGGAGGCATAGTCGAACAGAAGGTCGGGCGTGCGATGCGCCGATACCACGCGCGTCTCGCAGGCGACGCCGAGGCGCTCCAGGGTTTCCACCGCGTGCCGCATCGTTTCCCAATCCGAACGGGAACCCATCACGACGCCGATCCGCGGCGAGGTCGAACCTTCTGTCATGGTCGTTGCACGCGCAAATCGCTATTGTACGCGTATTCCCGCCGCCTCTGAATTGGCGGAGACGTCTGGACATCCATGGACAAGCGCCTGCTCGACATCCTCTGCTGCCCGACCACCAAGCTGCCGTTGCGCCTGCTCGATGAAAGCGAACTCGCCGCGCTCAACCGCGCCATCGCCGACACCCAGGTTGCCGATGCCGCCGGCACGCGCATCGGCGCCCGCGTGGCGGCCGGCTTGATCACGCGCGACGGCCGCACCATCTATCGCGTCGAAGACGATATCCCGATCATGCTGGCCGATACGGCCATCGCGACCGCGCAACTGAGTGATTTTCCGGGGCCCTGACCGTGTCGCTGGCAAGCAGGCGTGACCAGGATCACAATTCGCGCACCGCGTCCGCTTATGATGGCGGCGTTCGTCGCCCGCGGCCGCGGGTGCGGGCGACTGCCGGAAACGCACACCGAAGATGACCGCCGCGAAGGACACTCCGAATGTCGTCGAGCTGCAGCAGCGCCAGCCTGTTGCGGGCGGCAGCGATCGTCTGGGCGATCTGCTCAAGCTGGTCCGCGGCATCTCGCTGAAGCGCATCAACGGCCTCGTCGGCACCCTGTTCGAGAATGTCGACGATGCATTGTTCGACCTCGCCGAACGCGCCGGCAGCAACGCGATCCAGACCGAATATTTCGACGGCATGCGCGAAGTACGCAAGAAGCGCCAGCTGGTCGAGCGCCTGTTCCAGGAACAGGCGACCAAAGCCTTCGGCGACTTCGCCGACGGCAAGCTGAAGGCGATCAAGCCGGAGGTCGCGCCGCAGGCGATGAATTCGGGCCTGTCGCTGGTCGATGACGTCGAGCTGGAGGAATCGCTGGCGGTGACCAGCATGGTCGCGAAGGCCGAGAACCGGCTCTCGCGGGCGCTCTACCAGGTCAACCAGCGCCTCGCCGTGATCAGCGGCGGCGGCAAGGTCGAGGACGCCAGCAATCCGATCGGACCGGCCGCGCTCGGCAACGCGTTTCGCAATGCGATCCGCGAGTTCGAAGTCAACATCCAGGTCAAGCTGATCATCTACAAATTGTTCGACCGCTACGTGATGGCCGGGCTGGAACCGGTCTACGACGAGGTGAATGTCGAACTGATCCGCGCCGGCGTGCTGCCGCAGATCCGCCATGTGCTGCCGCAGGGCGATCGCAGCCGCGGCTCCGGTGGCTCCGCTGCCGGCGGTGGCGGCGATGCGGCCGCGATCGGCGACCTGGTGCAGAACGATCCCGGCGCCGGACAGGGCGGCTACTACGACCCCGCCGCGGCCGGACTGCAGGCCGAGATCTACAGCACCTTGCGCTCGCTGCTGGCGAGCCGCCACGGCGAGGCCGGTTCACCCGCCTACCTGTCAGCCGGCGGCGAGCGCGGCGGCGGCAGCGGCATGGGCTTGCCCGGCCTCAGCCCGACCGACCTGCTGAGCGCGCTGACGATCCTGCAGAACCAGTCGATGGCGGTGCAAGCCAGGGCCGACAGCGTTTCCGACGCCGCCGAAGCGGTGCAGCAGATCAAACGCGAGCTGCTCGACCAGGTCAACAAGCTGTCCGACGACGCGCGCGAGCGCCGCGTCTCGACCGCCGACGAAGACACCATCGACCTCGTCGGCATGCTGTTCGAATACATCCTGCAGGACCGCAACCTGCCGGCGCAGATGCAGGCCCTGCTCGGCCGCCTGCAGATCCCGTACCTCAAGGTCGCGATCGTCGACAAGCACCTGTTCGCGCAGAAATCGCATCCCGCGCGGCGCCTGCTCGACGCCCTCGCCGAGGCCGGCAAGAGCTGGTCGGAAGATTCCGACCGCGATCATCGCCTGTACGAACGCATCAAGGCGTCGGTGGAAACGGTACTGCGCGACTTCGACGACGACGTCGGCGTGTTCGAGCGTGAATTCGCCGCGTTCGGCGATTTCATGAGCCAGCACCACAAGCGCGCGGAACTCGCCGAGCAGCGTGCCGCGGAAGCGACGCGCGGCCGCGAGAAGCTGCAGGAAGCCCGCCGCACCGCCGCGCGCGAGATCCTCAAGCGCATCGACGAGCGCAACCTGCCGCCGGTGGTGCACACCGTGCTGTCGCGCCCGTGGGCGAACTACCTGGTCCTGACCCTGCTGCGCCAGGGCGAAGAATCGGACGAATGGAAGAACGCGCTGCGCTTCGCCGACGAATTCGTCTGGAGCGCGCAGCCGAAGACCAACGAAAGCGAACACACGCGCCTGCGCGCGCTGCTGCCGCAGCTGGAAAAAGCGCTGCGCCACGGCCTCGCCACAGTCGCCTACCACGACAACGACGTACGCCAGCTGATGCAGGAACTGGCGCAGTTCTACCGGCGCCTGCTCGACGGCCAGAAGGTCGAGACGAAAACGGCCAAGGAAGTCATCGCCGGCAATGCCACGCCGACGACGGTGGCGGGCGATACGGCTTCCGGCGACGCCGCGGCGGAAGCCGGGCCGCCCTCGTCGGTGGCTGCGACGCAGAGCCCGGTCGAGGAAGTCGTGCTGAGCTCCGGCGAAGCGCAGGCCCCGGCGGACGTCGCCGCCGAGGACGATGAATTCGTGCAGGCGGTGCGCGACCTCAAGGTCGGCAGCTGGATCGAGTTCGTCGACGAGAACGAAAACCGCGAACGCGCCAAGCTGTCGTGGATCAGCCCGATCAGTTCGAAGTACCTGTTCGTGAACCGGCGCGGCCTCAAGGTGTGCGACAAGACCGTCGGTGCACTCGCGGTCGAACTGCGCCGCGGCAGCGCGATCGTGCTGGAAGAAGTGCCGCTGTTCGACCGTGCGCTCGACGCGATCGTCGCGCGCCTGCGCAGCGCCCACGACGAATCCGCCAAACCGGTCGCCGCCGCCCCGCCCGCCTGACGTTTCCTGCCTCGCCGCGCTGCTATCCTGCGCGTCCCGCCGTTCCAGCGAGTTCGATGTGACGACCGATTCCGTGACCGCACCCACGCGCGAAACCGTCGAGCGCGATGTCCGCCGCGCACTCGAGGAAGATGTCGGCAGCGGCGACGTCACCGCCGACCTGCTGCCTGCCGCAGCGCATGCGCGCGCACGCGTGGTCACGCGCGAAGCCGCGGTGCTGTGCGGCACGGCGTGGTTCGACGAATGCTTCCGCCAGCTCGACGCGGCGACGCGGATCGAATGGCATGCGAAGGATGGCGACCGCATCATCGCGGGCGCGGTGCTGTGCCATCTGACCGGCGCGGCACGCGCGCTGGTCACCGGCGAACGCACGGCGCTGAACTTCCTGCAGACCCTGTCCGGCACCGCCAGCGCGACGGCGGCCTACGTCGACGCGGCACGCGGCACGCGCACTACGGTGCTCGATACGCGCAAGACCCTGCCCGGCCTGCGCGCGGCGCAGAAATACGCGGTCCGTGTCGGCGGCGGCAGGAATCATCGCATCGGCCTGTTCGATGCCGTGCTGATCAAGGAAAACCACATCGCCGCCGCCGGCTCGATCGCGGCGGCGATCCAGCGCGCGCGCGCCCTGCATCCGGACCTGCTGGTCGAGACCGAAGTGGAGAATTTCGCCGAACTGCGCGAAGCGCTCGCCGCCGGTGCCGACCGCATCATGCTCGACGAATTCGAATTGCACGAACTCGCCCAGGCGGTCGCCGAAGTCGGCGGACGCGTGCCGCTGGAAGTATCCGGCTCGGTCGCCCTGGAGCGCGTGCGCGCGATCGCCGAGACCGGCGTCGACTACGTCTCGATCGGCGCCCTGACCAAGCACGTGCGCGCGGTCAACCTGTCGATGCGCATCGAACTGGTCGAACCCTGAGCCGGCCGCGCGCCGCGCCTAGACGATACCGAAATAGCGTGCCGCTCCGAACGCGGCGGCCAGCACGACCACCGCGACGACGACCCAGACCAGCGGCGAACGACCTGCCGCCGGCGCCTCCTCCACCACGTCCGCGCGTGAGGGAGCCGACTGCTGGCGCGCATCCATGCCCGGCGTCACCAGCAGGAAGCGGACCGTATCCAGGCGCAATTCCTCGCCCGGTTTCAGCAGTCCGCTCTGTACGCGCTTGTCGTTGATGAAGGTGCCGTTGGCCGAACCGAGATCCTCGACCAGCAGGCCTTCCGGCGTCACGCGCAGGCGCACGTGATGGCGCGAGATCTCCTCGGCGGGTACCGCGATGTCGCAGTCCGGCTGGCGCCCGATCACCGCGTTGTCGGTGACCGCGAAGGTCTTGCCGAAGGTCGCGCCGGAGACGCCGCGCAGCATGAAGCGCGGCAGCGTCGCGCGCACGCGCGTGCGGCCGTCGTCATCGACGGGCGCCTTGGCTGCGGGCGCAGGCACCGCGGCGGCGCGACGCTCGCTCGCGACGATCGAGCAGCCGACGCGACCGAACAGCAGCAGGTCGCCCGGCTTCAGCGGACTTTCGCGTTCGACCTGGCGCCCGTTCAGCACGGTAGGCGCCGCGCCGGCCAGCGGACGCACCGAGGCGGCACCGGCGTTGAGCACGAGCTCGGCGTGATACGGCGTGACGCCGGCCACGGCGAGTACGATGCCGCAGTCCGCAGCGGAACCGACGCGCGTGGTGCCCTCGGATAGTTCGAGCGGCGCATGTTCGCCGCCCGGAAAGGTGAGTTTCATCGGACCCCCTGAGCCCGTCAGCCGTAGCGGCCGCCGTCTATTCTAGCGGCCTCGGCGGTCAGCTATCTGCCTCGTATATCGCGCCGACGCTTGTCAGCGGCGGACGGCGTCCCCACACTCTGCCGATGCTCGGCACCTGGATTTCTCTGCTTCTCATCGCGCTCGCCGTCTGGGCGTGGCTGGAAGGACTGCGTGCACGCGAGCTGGCCGTGCGCCACGGCCGCGAACTTTGCCGCGATGCCGGCGTCCAGCTGCTCGACCAGACCGTCTCGCTGAAGCGCCTGCGCATCGCCCGCCGCGATGGGCTGCCCGCCTTCGTACGCCGCTACGGCTTCGAGGTCAGCCTGGATGGCAGCGACCGCCACCGCGGCCATCTGGACATGAACGGGCAGCGGCTGGAATCGTGGAGCCTGCCGCTGGGTGAGAACGCCGCGGCGGCGGCGCGGCCGAATCATCTGCGCCTGGTGCAGTAGGCGCGCGAACGCTTGGCCGAAGCGCAGGCCCGCTGGAGCGTTCCCAACTCGATGGGCGTGCAGGCACGCTGCCCTCACACTCAGCCCAGACCTTTCGCCGGCAGGCCGGAACAGGAATGCGCTGGCCGCCTTCGCCGTGATACGGCGCGTTGCCGCGGCTACTTGATGACGCGCAGGTGCGGCCGCTTCGGCGCTTCGTCCGGCTGCGGTGCCGGCGGCGGCGGCTCGGTCGGCGAGTTGTCGGCGGAAAACATCATGCCCTGGCCGTTTTCCTGCGCGTAGATCGCCAGCACCGCCGCCATCGGCACATATACCGCCTGGCTGACGCCGCCGAAACGCGCGAGGAAACCCACGCGCTCGTTGCTGATCTCGAACTGGGTGACCGCGCGGCCGGCGATGTTCAGCACGA
>DASWPR010000133.1:0-4228 GCA_036398455.1 Dokdonella sp. | reverse complement strand
CGTCTGGCTCGCCTCCTACCCGAAATCCGGCAACACCTGGTTGCGCGCGTTCCTGGCCAACCTGGTCGCCAATCGCAGCGAGCCGGTGCCGCTGAACGAACTGTCGCACTATGCCGACGACGAGGCGCGCCCCGATCTGTTCAGCGCGCTGGCGGGGAAGCCGAGCACGGCGCTCGGCATCGACGAAATCGCGGCGCTGCGCCCGCAGGTGCATGCGGAGATCGCGGCGCGCGCGCAGGGCACGCGGTTCGTGAAGACGCACAACACGTCCGGCAGTTTCGACGGACATCCGCTGCACAACTGGGAAGTGACCGCCGGCGCGATCTACGTCGTGCGCAATCCGCTCGATGTCGCGGTCAGCATGACGCATCACTTCGGTCTCGATGTCGACGCGGCGATCGAGCGCCTCGGCGACGACAACGTGGCGACCGCGAACGACGAGCTGTTCGTCAGCCAGATACTCGGTTCCTGGTCCAGCCACGTGAAAACCTGGGCCGATCTCGCCAGCGAGCGGGTGCTGGTGCTGCGCTACGAAGATCTGATCGACAAGCCGGCCAAGCCATTTGCGAAAGTCGCGCGGCTGGTCGGCCTCGGCCAGGATCGTGTGCGCATCGAGCGGGCGCAGAAGCATGCGAGTTTTCAGAGCCTCGCCACGATGGAGAAGAAGCACGGCTTCGTCGAAGCCTCGGACAAGGCGGCGCGCTTCTTCCGCAAGGGGCGCGTGAACGAATGGCGTGAAACGCTCGATCGCGACCAGATCGCGCGCGTGGTCGGTGCGCATCGCGAGCAGATGGCGCGGTTTGGTTATGTGCCGGCGGGGTATTGAGGGCGAGGCATTCCGGCCGATGCGATGGGCGATTGCGCACCGTGGCGGGGATTGACTCGGCTGGTGAGTGCGGGGCAGGGAGGCGGGCAGCGTTCAGCGCTGAACGGTCGTGATTCGCGGCATTCGTTGACGGATGCCAACGGCGACAATGGATCCCCGCGTTCGCGAGGACGACGGCGGGATGTCGGATAGTTCGGTATCGAATCGGAAGTCGCTTCAGCGTCGGGCGTCGGGGCATCGACCTTTGGTCTTCGACGATGCCTCGACTGGCGGCGATGGCTCAAAAATGCGCCGGCATGCCACCACTCTCTCAGGCCAGCTTGTTGCGGCCGCGCATCACGCGTTGCTTCTCGCGGCCCCAGTCGCGTTCCTTCTCGCTGTCGCGCTTGTCGTGTTCCTGCTTGCCGCGGGCGAGGCCGAGGTCGATCTTGACGCGGTTGGTCTTCCAGTACAGCGCCAGCGGGATCAGCGTGTAGCCTTTGCGCTCGATCGCGCCGATGAGCTTGTCGATCTCCTCGCGATGCAGCAGCAGCTTGCGCGTGCGGCGGTCGTCGGCGATGACGTGCGTCGAGGCCGAGATCAGCGGCACGATGGAGGCGCCGAACAGGAAGATCTCGCCGTTGCGCACGATCGCGTACGCATCGCCGAGGTTGACGCGGCCGGCACGCAGGCTTTTCACTTCCCAGCCTTCGAGCGCGACGCCGGCTTCGTAGTGCTCGTCGATGTGATACTCGTGCCGTGCGCGCTTGTTCTGCGCGATCGTGCCGGTACCGCTTTTATCCTTGGTTTTTGCTTTGGCCATGTCACATACAATTCAAGAAAACGAGTCACGATGATCCAGATTCGCCGCCACGCCCTGGTCCGCTATACGCCGGATCGGATGTTCGATCTCGTCAACGACATCGAAGCATACCCGACGCGGTTTGCCTGGTGCGCCGGCGCGCGCGTGCTCGAACGCGACGGCGAGACATCACTGACGGCCCGGCTGGACCTGCGTTTCGCCGGCCTCACCCAGAGCTTCACCACGCGCAACACGCTCGAACGTCCGCAGCGCCTGCACCTGCACCTCGTCGACGGCCCGCTGCGCGCACTCGAAGGCGACTGGACGTTCACCGCGCTCGGCGAAGACGGCTGCAAGATCGCGCTGGCGCTCGACTTCGACTACAGCGGCCGACTCGGCGGTGCCGCGCTCCGGCTCGGTTTCCAGGGCCTGGCAAGCCGCATGGTCGACGATTTCTGCGCCGCCGCGGCGAAGGCGTATGGCTGATCCGCCGGGCGCCGGATCGGGCGCTGCCGCCTTCATCTCGGTTGAAGTCGCCTACGCCGAAGCGCAGCGGCAATTCCTGCGGCGCCTGCGCCTGCCTGCCGGATCGACGATTGCGGATGCGATCGCCGCGGCGCAGATCGAGCGTGAATTCGGCATCGACGCCAGCTTGCTGACGGCCGGCCTCTGGTCGAAGCCCGCGCCACGCGAAACACCGTTGCTGGAAGGCGACCGCGTCGAACTCTACCGGCCGCTGAAGGCCGATCCGAAGGAATCGCGCCGCCGCCGCGCCGAACGCGCTGCGCTGAAGAAGCCGCGTTGAGACGCCCGCTCAGCCCTGGTCCGGACCGCCGCCGCCACCACCGGGCTTTTTCTTCTTCTTGTCCTCGTCCAGCGACTTTTCATCCGGGTACTGCCGCTTGTACTTGCCGGCATCCTTGATCAGCTGATCGGGATTTTCCGGAAAGTAGTCGCCGTCGATCTTGACCAGCGCGTCGTCCTTGAAATACAGGGTCAGGTCCTTCGTTTCCATCTTGCTGCGGCCGCGTCGGATCGACGAGACGTAGTCCCAGCGGTTCTGGTCGAACGGACTGATCACGGCCGGCGAACCCATCACGAGCAGCACCTGGCGCTTGTTCATGCCTTCCTTGAGGGCGCTGACGGCTTCCTTGTCGAACAGATTGCCCTGCTGCGTATCGACCTTGTAGATCAGGCCGCAGCCGGTCAGTGGAGCGAGGGCGAGGAGGGCGAGCCAGCGAAGACGCATGCGAAGGATGTCCAAGGGTCCGGGCAAACCCCGATGATACACTAGCGCCCTGAATGACAAGGCGAGGCCGGTGGGGAAGGGGCCCGGAGGATGAACGTGGAATCGACCGAACTACGCAAGGCCGGCCTCAAGGTCACCCATCCGCGCATGCGGATCCTGGAAATCCTCGACAGCCACAGCGGCAAGCATTTCACCGCCGAGGACATCTACCGCGAACTGCTGGAGCACCACGACGACATCGGCCTCGCCACGGTGTATCGTGTGCTGACCCAGTTCGAGGCGGCCGGGATGGTGCTGAAGCACAATTTCGAGGGCGGCCAGGCCGTCTACGAACTCGATCGCGGCAAGCACCACGATCACATGGTCGACATCGAGACCGGCAAGGTCATCGAGTTCTCCAGCGAGGAGATCGAACGCCTGCAGCACGAGATCGCCGAGCGGCATGGCTATGCGATCGAGGATCACAGTCTGGTGTTGTATGTGAGGCCGTTGAAGAAGCGCTGATGGCGGCGCCGATGAGACTCCACGATCCGACGATCGTGCGTGTCGCGCGGTGGTGGAATCCCCCGGCGACGGCGACCGATCGGTTCAACGGTGCGATCTGCGCGGGCGTCGCCGGTTTGTGGCTGGGGGCATTCGGCCGAATCGCGCTGGCATCTTCATCTGCGTCCCTGACTGATATTGCCCTTTGCGCAGCGCTAGGCATCGCGGTGGGGATCGTCGTCGGACGCAGGTTTCCGAGAGCTTCGGTGCTGATCTTTTCGCCGTTCACGCTGTTTGGAATTTCGCCGGGAAGCTGAGCGCGCGCCCGTGGGCAGGCGTCGGTGCAGGACGATCAGCGGACGTGCCGACTCGCAATGCTGCGGATCGCCCTCGCAGAGACCGGCATCACTTCATCGCGTATAGGGGCTGCGCGCGGGCGGCGACCGGTGACAGCGGCTCGGACGCCACGAAATCCGGCGCCACCACGACACGCGGCTGCGGTCGTCCGCGGCCGAACAATGCCATCGGCGTGACGCCGAAGTTCGCCTTGAAGGCATGATTGAAATGCGCGACATCGGTGAAGCCCGCGTGCAGCGCGGCGTCGGTGGGCGTCGCGCCTGCGCCGAGTCGCTGGATCGCGCGGCGCAGGCGGCCCCATACGCGGTAGCGGCACAGCGGCACGCCGGTTTCACGCTTGAACAAATGGCGCAGGCGCGAGCCCGATAGCGCGACCGACTCCGCCAGGCGCCGTTCCGACAGCCGTACGTCGGCCTCCTCCTGGCGCAGCAGATGAGCCGAGCGCCTGACCCGCGCATCGATGCCGCGTGAAGAACGCGGTCCGGCGATGCAGGCGATCCATGCCGACATGCACTCGTCGAGTTCGCGCCAG
>DASWPR010000132.1:0-1758 GCA_036398455.1 Dokdonella sp. | reverse complement strand
AACTGCTGTCGGATTTCATCCGTCACGAGCTGGGCGCGACCGGCACCCACGTCGGCTGCGAGCACGGCGTGTGCGGCGCGTGCACGGTGCACGTGGACGGCGTGGCGGGACGCTCGTGCCTGATGCTCGCGGTGCAGGCGCAGGGACGCCGCATCGACACTGTGGAGGGACTCGCGCCCGACATGCAGCTGGGCGATCTGCAGCAGGCGTTCCAGCGTCATCATGCGCTGCAGTGCGGCTTCTGCACGGCCGGCATCCTGATGTCGTGCGCGGACTATCTGCGGCGCGTGCCGGATCCGAGCGAAGCGCAGGTGCGCGACATGCTCTCCGGCCATCTGTGCCGCTGTACGGGCTATACGCCGATCGTCGCCGCGGTGCTCGACGTGGCGGCACGGCGCAGACAAGGCAACGCGGCCGGCGAGACCGTGGAGGCCGCTCATGCTTGACCTCGGCCGAACCTTTCTGCAAAGCGTGGAACGCAGCCCCAATGCGCTGGCGCTGGTGGACGGCGAACTGGCGCTGACTTACGCGCAGTGGCACCGGCTCATCGTGAAGGTCGCCGAAGGTCTGCGCGCTCTGGGCCTCGCGCAGGGCGACCGCCTGCTGGTGGTGCTGCAAAACCGCTGGGAAATGGCGACCCTGCATTGGGCCTGCCAGTTCGCGGGCGTGGTGATCGTGCCGTTGAACTGGCGCGCGAAACCGGAGGAGCTCGAATACTGCGTGACCGATGCGGGCGTGAAGGCCATCGTATACGAGCCGGTTTGCGCGGAAGCCGTCGCGCAAAGTGTCGCGGCGCAAGGTCTGCCGCGGATCGGTCTCGACGACGCGCAAGGCCGTACCGCGAACTTCGACACGCTCATGGCGCGGGGTGAGCCCGAGGTGCCGAACGCCGGGCGCACCTGCGCGAATGCCGACGACTACTCGCTGATTCTCTACACCTCGGGCACCACCGGCAAGGCCAAGGGCGTGCCGCGCCGCCACCGCCACGAACGCGCCGCCGCGCTCGCACACGTTGCGCAGAATCTGTACGGCCACGGCGAACGCACGCTCGGCGTGATGCCGCTCTATCACACGATGGGCGTGCGCTCGCTGCTCTCGATGGCGCTGGTGGACGGCCTGTTCGTCTGCGTGCGCCGCTGGAATGCGCGCTTCGCACTCGATGCGATCGCGCGGCACAAGCTCACCTGCCTCTATCTGGTGCCGACGCTGTATCACGATCTGCTCGCCGACGCGGCTTTCGCGTCGACGGATACCTCGACGGTGAAAAAGCTCGGCTTTGCCGGCGCGCCGATGAACGACGGTCTGCTCAAGCGCCTCTCGGCCGCGTTCGAACCGGAACTGTTCGTCAATCACTACGGCTCGTCCGAGGTCTACACCTTCAGCATCGACCAGGACGCCACGAAGAAGCCGGGCAGCGCGGGGCGCGCGGGCATCAACACGCGCCTGCGCGTGGTCAGGCTCGAAGCCCACACGCCCGAGGATCTGGCGCAAGTCGGAGAAGAAGGGCAGATCATCGCCGATCTGCTCGGCGACGAAGCCTTCGAAGGCTACTGGAACCGTCCCGACGCGAACGCGAAATCGTTGCGCGACGGCTGGTACTTCACGGGCGACACCGGTTTCTTCGACGCCCAAGGCGACCTGTACGTATCGGGCCGCGTCGACGACATGATCATCAGCGGCGGCGAGAACATTTCGCCGGTCGATATCGAGTCGGTGCTGTCGCTGCATCCCGCCGTCGACGAGGTCGCGGTGGCCGGC
>DASWPR010000131.1:0-4532 GCA_036398455.1 Dokdonella sp. | reverse complement strand
GTGCCGGCGCGCACGGCATATACCGAAGTGCGCTTTTCGGGGATGCTCGATCGCCCGCTGATCCTGCACGGAGAGCTCGAATACCTCGGCCCCGGCAAGCTCGGCAAACGCGTCGACTCGCCGTACAAGGAACAGACCACGATCGCCGACAGCAGCGCGAGCGTGCAGCGCGGCGAGCATGCGCCGCGCACGTTTTCGCTGGCGCAGGCGCCGGAGCTCGAAGGCTTCCTGCGCGGCTTCTCGGCCCTGCTCGGTGGCGACGCCGCGACGCTGCAGCACGATTTCGAATTGTCGGCCAGCGGCAGCGAAGCGCGCTGGCAGCTGCAGCTGAAGCCGCGCGACGAACGTCTCGCGCGGCGCATCACCGCGATCGAAGTGGACGGTGCGCAGGCCACGCCTCGCTGCTTCCGCACGCACGAAGCGGACGGCGATCTCGGCGTCCTGCTGGTCGACACGCTGGCCGACGCCAAGCTGACGACGCGACCGTCGCCGGCGCAGCTCGATGCGCTCTGCCGCGGCGTGGCCGTGCAGTGAAGCGCGCCGGATTTGCTCTTTCCTGCGCGCGCAAAGCACCGGCCGCGCACGCCGCATTCCCGGTAAGGGCGAGCTAATCGTGCGCACGCGCCGCTCGGTCTTCGCCGTGCTGATCGTCTGGCTGCTCGCGCTCGCCGTGCTGGCGCTGTTCGCGATCGAGCATCTGCGCATCAATACCGACCTGCGCAGCTTCATGCCGCCGCCGCAGACGGCCGATCAGAAGCTGCTGATGGACCAGATCGGCGAAGGCCCCGGCTCGCGCCTGCTGCTGCTGGCGATCGGTGGCGCGCCGGAAACGACCCTGGCCGAGCTCAGCCACGGCCTCGCCGACGCGCTGCACAAGGACGCGCGCTTCGAGCAAGTCGTCAACGGCGCATTCGATGCGTCCGCGCTCGACGAGCAACTGCTGCCGTATCGCTACCTGCTGTCGCCGACGCTGGACACGCACACGCTGGATGCGGCGTATCTCGGCGAACAGCTGCAGCAGCGCGTCGAAGACCTGGCGTCGCCGGCCGCCGCATTGCTGAAGCCGCTGCTGCCGCGCGATCCGACACTGGAGGTGCTCGCGCTGGCCGAGCGCTGGTCGCCGCCGAAGCCGCCGGCGATGCGCGATGGCGTCTGGTTCTCATCCGCCGGCGAAGCCTTGCTGCTGGCCGAAACGCGTGGCGCCGGTTTCGATCCGGCGGCGCAGGGTGCGGCGATCGATGCGCTCGAAGCTGCGTTCCACGCTCTGCCGGATGCGGGCAGCGCGACCTTGACCGTGAGCGGCCCCGGCTATTTCACCGTGCTGATCAACGCGAAGACGCGCGGCGAAGCCGATCGCATCGGCGCGGTCAGCACGATCGGATTCGTTCTATTGCTGCTGCTCGCCTATCGCAGCCTGCCTTCGCTGCTGCTGGCCGGGTTGCCGGTGGTCAGCGGCGGGCTCGCCGGCATCGCCGCGCTCGCTCTCGCGTTCGGTTCGGCGCATGGCATCACGCTCGCGTTCGGCTTCACCCTGCTCGGCGTCGCGCAGGAGTATCCGATCCGCCTGCTCAGCCATCGCCGTGCCGGCGAGGATGCGCTGACCAGCGTGCGTGCGCTGTGGCCGCTGCTGGCGACCGCGATCGCCTCGGCCGCGATCGCGTACCTGGCGTTCTTCGCCTCCGGCGTCGGCGGCCTGCAGCAACTCGCGGTGTTCACCATCGCCGGCCTCGTCGTCGCCGGCCTGACCACGCGCTATTTGCTGCCACGCGTATTGCCGGCGCGGTTCCGCGATGCCGCCGCCACGCCCGGACTCGCCGCCGCAACGCGGTTCATCGATCGCGTGCCGCGTCCGCGCTGGCTGCCGTGGCTGCTGCTGGTCGCAGCGCTGGTCGTGCTGTGGCGTGCGCCGGGGCCGCTCTGGCAGAACGATCTGGCCGCGCTGACGCCGGTGCCGCAGGATCTTCTGCTGCGCGATGCGAAGCTGCGCGGCGAACTCGGCGCGCCGGACGTGCGCTACCTGCTGGTGCTGCAGGCGGCGGATGCGGACGGTGTACTCGCGCTGTCGGAATCGATCGCGCCGCAGCTCGATGCCCTGGTCAAGACGGGCGCACTCGACGCGGTCGAACTGCCGAGCCGCTATCTGCCGAGTCTGGCGACGCAGAACGCGCGCCAGGCGAAACTGCCGGACCGTGCCGCGCTCGCCGTCGCGCTGGCCGATGCAGGCCGCGACCTGCCGTTTCGTGCCGATCTGTTCGCGCCGTTTCTCGACGATGTGCAGACCGCGCGCACGTTGACGCCATTGAGCGCCGCGGCGTTCGCGCGCTCGCCGCTGGGCGCGCGCCTGGGTTCGATGCTGGTGCAGCGTGACGACGGCTGGCTCGGTCTTGCGACCTTGTCCGGCGTGCGCGATGCGGATGCGCTCACGACCTTCACCGCTTCGACGCAGGGGCGTGCACGCCTGCTCGATCTCAAGGGTGCTTCGGAATCGCTGGTCGTCGCCTATCGCGAGCGCATCCTGCGCGCGCTCTGCCTGGCACTGGCGCTGCTCGCGGTCACCGTGGTCGTTGCCCTGCGCAGTCTGCGCCGGGCCTGGCACGTGCTCGCGCCGATGTCGCTGGCGACCTTGCTCGTGCTCGTGGTCGAGCGCGCGTCGGGGATTTCGCTGTCGCTGTTCCACCTGGTCGCGCTGACGCTGGCCGCCGGACTCGGCCTGCACTACGCGCTGTTCTTCGAGCGCCCGGTCGCGGACGCCGCCGAGGCGCGCCGCACCCTGCATGCGACGCTGGTCTGCGTGATCTCGGCCCTGCTGGTGTTCGGCCTGCAGGCCCTGTCGTCGCTGCCAGTGCTGCGCGCGATCGGCCTCACCGTCGCCCTCGGCGTCGGTTTCCATTTCTGCCTGTCGATTCTGATGGCGCGCTCCGGGCCGGCTCGGGGAGCGTGAAAGACCGAAGCACGAAGAGCACGAAGGAAGCTGTTCGATCCCGCTTTTCCCTTCGTGCCCTTCGTGTCGAAGGCTTCTTTGTCTTCTACAGAAAAACCCGCATCAGCCATCGAATCCATCGGCGAACACGGCGTCGGACGCGATGGGCGTCAGCACGAAGCTGGCGCTGCTGCCGTCGCTGGTGATGCCCGCGCCGAGGATCACGCCGGATGCATTGATCGAACGGCCGATCTGGAAGCGAGTGAAGACGCCGGGATCGTCGACGACGTCGTACAGGTCGTACACGGTGCCGTCGCGATACACCCATGCCTGCATGCCGGGCGCGCAGCCGCTGGCCGAGCCGATGCCGGCGCTGCCGACGATGACGCCGCTGTCGTTGATCGCCGCGGCGCATCCACTGACCTGATCCAGCGTCGCGCCGGGGATTTCGCTGAAGGTGCCGTCTTCGGCGAATACGACCGGAACCAGATCAGGGTGGGAGTCGGCGAGGCCGACGCCGACCGCGATGCCGGCCGCATTCACGCCGACGGCAGTGCTCGGCGACTGCGTGGTCATGTCGCTCATCGGCAGCACCACCGCGGTGCCGACCGCGCCGACCGTCGCATGGATGTCGGAGGAGTGCACGTTCCAGCCGCCGACGAGCTTGCCGGACGCGTTCACCGCCGACCAGTGCGCCTGTTCGAACTCGACCGTCGAATCTTCGACGCCGTAGTCGACCAGGCCGCCGGCCTGGGTCCAGACGAACGCGCGGCTCTGCGCGGGCAGGCCGAAGCCGCCGACGACGACGCCGGCGTCGTTGATGTCCTCTGGCGACACGTTCACGCTCGGGTCGCTGCTGAGGTTGGTCGAGTCGTCCGGTGTCGCCGCGTTCCACAGCAGGCCCACGCTCGGATTCACGTAGTCGAGGAACGATCCGACGATCTGGCCCTGGTTGTTGATCGCGTAGGCGAAGCCGTCGCCGGCGCCGGGCAGGCCGAGCGCGTGCACGCTGCCGTCGGTGTCCCAGAAGGCGGCGCGGCCGTTGAAGTCCGCATCCAGGTAGCCGCCGACCATCTGCCCGGCATCGTTGATGTCGACCGCCTGGATGGAACTGGCGTCCGGCGCGGTCACCACGGTCAGGTGATACAGCGGCGTGGCGGCGGCAGCGCTGCCGCAGGCGGCCAGCGCGGCGGCAAGGGCGGCGAGCCGCAGGCGCGGCGGAGTGGTACGGGCGGTGCGTGCGGTCATGGGGAATCTCGAGGAGGCGGAGCGGCGTGCCCGCGGTGCATGAAAGTTCCGCGAAGTGGCCGGTGCGGGCATGTAAAAAGCTTGTATCGCCCATGTAGGGAGCCGTTTGCGGGCATGTCGGCAGGGCGGCCGGACGCCGCCGGGTTCAGCGCGCGGCGGTGACGACGTCGCTCATGCTGCGTTCGCCGGCGAGGCGCCGCGCGCGCTCCAGCGCGTTGGCGGCGGCCGTCGCCTGGCCGAGTGCGCTGTAGACCAGCGCCTCGCTCCACGCCGCACGCATGTCGCGATCGGCCCACGGTGCGATGCGGCCGTTGACCGACACGGCCTCGTCGATGCGGTGCTGCGCGATCAGCTGGCGCACGTA
>DASWPR010000130.1:0-7706 GCA_036398455.1 Dokdonella sp. | reverse complement strand
GCACCAGCGTGTTCGCACCGAGCGGCGTGCTGAGCACGATGCAGGCGATCTCGATCGCGAGGCCCAGGCGCCACACTGCGCGCGGCAGGCGCGCATGCGACCACCACAGCAGCAGCGCCAGCGGCACGCCGACACCGAGCGGGGACAGCAGGGCATTGATGAGGTCCATGCGCGCTCCTGGCTACAGCCGCCGCGAATGCGCGGACGCACGCAAGCCGACGGGAACCTGCTCGACGCCGCGCGCAAAGGCGATCGCCTGGAAACGCTCGCCCATGTCGCCGGGCAAGGTCAGGCGTTTCAGCTCCGCGACCAGGCGCAGACGCTCCAGCTCGGAGGTAGCTTCCGCCTCGGCGATGAGGTCGGGGAGCCCGCTGGCAAGCAGAAAATGCGCCTGTGGTGCGTAGCCGGCAAACTCGAAGCCGGCGCCGACGCCGGCCGCGGCGAGCGCACTGAAATCGACGAATGCGCTGATGTCCTCGAGGCCCGGCCAGTGCAAGGGATCGGCGTGTGCGTGATGGCGGTAGTGGCAGACCAGGGTGCCGTCGCTGCGCTGAGGAAGATAGAACTCGCGACGCGGATAGCCGTAGTCGACGAACAGCATCACGCCGGCGCGCAGCGACGTGCCGATCGCCTGCAGCCAGTACGGCAGCTGCGGCAGGATTTCCGAACGGTAGCCATCGGCGAACGGTGCCTCGAGCGCGCGCTCGACGTCGCGTACGGCCGCGATGACGACGGCATCCGCCGGGCGATCGACGCGCACGAAGCGCTCGCCGTCGAGTGCGACGCATTCTTCGAAAACCTCGCCATCCCGAATCGCGAAGCGCGTCGCCGGCAGGGCGTCGACCACCTCGTTGGCGAACAGCACGCCGCGCCAGTCCGATTCCGGCGGGCGATCGATCCAGTCGACGCGCGCGGCGAGCGCGGGCGGCAGTTCCTGCATCACGCGCACGCGTTGGCGTTCGCGCAGGTCGGCGCTCGGCTCGAGGATGCGATAGCGTCGCGGCGCTGCATCGAGCGCGGCCAGCTCGCGCAGCGCGGCCAGCGCGAACGCCCCGCTGCCGCCGCCGAGTTCGACGAAATCCGCCTCGGCGCCGAGTTCGCGCAGGGTCGGCGCGAGCGCACGAGCGATGCTGCGCGCAAACAGGCTGCCGAGTTCCGGCGCCGTCGTGAAATCGCCGGCGGCACCGAACTTGGTGCGGCCCGCGCTGTAGTAGCCGAGTCCGGGCGCGTACAGGCATCGTTCCATGTAGCGCGCAAACGGCATCGCGCCGTGCTGGACGATCTCCGCACGGATCAAGGCGGCGAGCGCGGCGGAGTGGGCACGCTCATCGGCATCCGGTTCGGGCAAGGCATGATTCAAGACTGGCTGGCCGCGGGCTTCTGCGGCACTCTCCACCTCGGCAACGGGCCTGCAGGATAACGGTCGGCATGGAGAACACAACGATGACGACGACCGGCGGGCGCCCGGTCGCACTGGTCACCGGCGCCGCGCGCCGCGTCGGCGCGACGATCGCGCGCCGCCTGCACGCGGCCGGCTACGATGTCGCCCTGCACTGCCGCCGTTCGCGCGCCGAACTGGAGGCGCTGATCGGCGAACTGGAATGCGTGCGCGCCGGCAGTACGCTGGCGCTGCAGGCGGAGCTCGCCGACGTCGCGCAGCTGCCGCGCCTGGTCGATGCGGCCATCGCGCGATTTGGACGTCTGGACGGCCTGGTCAACAACGCTTCCGCGTTCTACCCGACCCCGCTCGGCACGATCACGCCGGCGCAATGGGACGAGCTGTTCGCGGCGAATGCGCGCGCGCCGCTGTTCCTCGCGCAGGCCGCCGCAGCCCATCTGGCGGCCAAACAGGGCGCAATCGTGAACCTGGTCGATATCTATGCCGAGCAGCCGCTCGCGCAGCACAGCGTCTACACGATGGCGAAGGCCGCGCTGGCGGCGTTGACGCGCGCGCTCGCGCTGGACCTGGCGCCGGACGTCCGCGTCAACGGCGTCGCGCCGGGCGCGGTGCTGTGGCCCGAAGCCGGCAAGACCGCCGCGGAATGCGAGCAGCTGATCGCGCGCACGCCGCTGCGCCGCGCCGGCACCCCCGAAGACGTTGCCGGCGCGGTGCTGTGGCTGCTGCGCGATGCGACCTTCGTGACCGGCCAGATCATCCGCGTCGATGGCGGGCGTTCACTGGCGGGCTGAGCCCGCACACCTTCGCGAAGGCGTTCAGGCCCGAGCTTGAACGCCATGACCTTCGCTTCCGCCCCCGAACGCCGATGGCGTTCAGGCATTCACCGTGAATGCCTGGGACACCAGGGCGCCTTCGAAGCCGAAGCCGGCGTCGCCGGTTTCGGCGTAGCGATGCAGGGCGGCGGCGTAGACGCCCTGCAGGGCGTTCTGCAGCAGGCCGAGCAGCAGCACGCCGATCACGCCGAGGCCGATGACGCCAGCGGACATGAGGGTCGAGCCGGCCAGCGCCGACAGTGCGACCAGTCCTGCGCAGAGCAGCATCCAGGCGAAGATGACCACGCTGAAGACGACGCCGAGTCCGGCGTTGCCGACCAGGTTCTCGCCCCAGGTGCGCTTGAGCAGATCGGCGCTGCGCTTGACCGCATCGATCGGTCCGAGACTCTCGTTGACCAGCACCGGCACGGTGAGGAACGTCGCGACCGTCCAGGCGACGCCGAGCAGCCCGACGATCCAGCGGCCGATGAAGCCCGCGCGCTCTTCGATTGCCCGCAGGATCAAGCCGACCGTGGCGGCGAGCGCGGCGTAGCCGAGAATCGCCTGCCAGTGCGACGAGGCGATGCGGAAGCCGTCGGCGAGCGTCGGATTGCCGCCGTCGAGGCGGATGCGCGCGGCGCCGACCAGCGCGGCGTTGAAGAAGAAGATCACGAAGTACTGGCACAGATAGAACAGGAACGCGAGCGGCCACAGCCAAACCGGAGCCTGTCCATCCTGGTGGAATTGCGCGACGGCGCCGCCGAAGGCCAGCGGAGCGAAGAACGTCGCCGCGACCAGCAGCGCACAGAGCGACGACAGCAACGGAAATACCAGCAATCCGCGGTCCGAACGCAACACCGCCGCGCTTGCCTTGACCAAGGCCCAACTGCGAGCAAAACGCCCCATCTGCATCCCCTCGTCAACATCGTCAGGTGTGAATCGATCCGTGCAGACCGACGCCCGCCGGACCCGGCGCCGACGATACACCAACGCTGATCGGACGATCCTCGCGCGACGCCTTCAGACCGCCGACGGGCCTGTTTCCAGTAGCGTGCCGCCGGATCGACCGCGCCTACGCGTCGCGCACGTGGCGATACTGCCCGGGCGGCAGGTACAGCGGGAACACGTTCGCTTCCTCCTGCCGCATCGCCTGGCCGAGCAGCCGTGCCAGCCGCGCGACCTCGCCCATCAGGCGACGCCGCGTTTCGCTGAGCCAGGGTCCGTCGAGATATTCGCTGAGGATCGATTCGACGCCCTGCAGCGAACGCTGCACGTCGGCCTGCAGCGCCTTGAACTGGATCACGGCGATGCGGTCGTGCTCGAGTCCCCAGCGCAAATAAGGATAAAGGTGTACCGCCTTGGTCAGCGAGATGCGGCGGAACGTGGCGGCGACATCGCGCAAGCCGAGAATACGCGCATCCTCGTCGCGGCCGCGGCAGGCATCGAGCAGGGCGCGCATCAGCATGCGCAGGGTTTCGTGCTCCTGCAGGAGCTGGGTGACCAGGCGCGGTCGGAAGCGCACCGGCACATGTTCGGATTCGGCCTCGTCGAGCGCGATCGGTGGCGTGGAGCGGGCCGGTAGACCGCCGAACATGCGTTCAAGAATCCTGGCCACGCGTCGGCTACCCCCCCAGGTCGGCTGCGCCATTGTCGGGTCGGGGGAGTGTATCTGCTGATTTCGCGACTTACATCACGTTTTTAGCCGCCGATACAATTCTCAGGCCGGGGTGCGGTCCAGATCGACCGATGTAAAGACCGCCGCCGGCGCCATCGCCGCCCACAGCGACTGCAGCGTTTCCCCGCTGACCGGGTGGCGCAGGTCCGGTGCGATATCGACCAGCGGCTTCAGCACGAACGCCTCGGCGAGTTCCTTGCGCGGCAGCTGCAGATGGCCGGGACCGCGCATCACCCGATCGTCGAACAGCACGATGTCGACATCGAGCGTGCGGCTCGAATAGCGCGGCACATCGCGGCGCCGGCCGTGGCGGTCCTCCAGCCGGTGCAGCCAGTCGTCGAGATCGATCACATCGAGATCGCTGTCGAGTCCGGCCGCGAGATTGATGAAATCGGGCCCGTCGAAACCGACCGCCGCGAACCGGTACGCCGGCGATACGGCCAGGGCGCCGAAGCGCGCGCGCAATTCCGCCAGTGCGGCACGCAGGTGACGTTCGGGTTCGAGGTTGGAGCCGATGCTGAGCCAGGCGCGATGCATGGTCGTATTCGTCCACGCGCACGCCGCGGCGTCAAGCTGGCGGCCGCCAAGCGGCCTGCCTACAATCGCCCGCCCGAACGCGGCGTTGCGTTCCCGAGGTGCGATGCGATGACCTACTGCGTGGCGATCCAGGTCGATACGGGCCTCGCGCTCGCCGCCGACACGCGCACCAGCGCCGCCTTCGACGACATCCAGTCGCATGCCAAGATGCATGCGTTCGAAGTGCCTGGCGAGCGCGTGTTCGTGCTGCTTTCGGCCGGCAATCTCGGCACCACGCAAGGCGTCGTCGCGCGACTCGCGCGCGATGCCGGCGATCCTGCGGCGTACGTCAGCCTGCATACGGTCAAGCACCTGTTCGAAGCCGCCGACCATGTCGGCAAGGTGTTGCAGGAGGTACAGGCGCAGGCGAGCGGCGCGACAGCGGACGGCATCAACGTGGAAGCGACCCTGATCCTCGCCGGCCAGGTCGGCAGCGAACCGCCGGGCCTGTACCTGATCTACCCGCAGGGCAACTGGATCGCGGCCTCGCCGGAAACGCCGTTCCTGCAGAGCGGCGAACTCAAGTACGGCAAACCGATCCTCGATCGCATCATCACGCCGACGACCGCCCTCGACGACGCGGCGCGCTGCGCGCTGGTGTCGATGGACGCGACGATCCGCTCGAATGTCTCGGTCGGATTGCCGGTCGATCTTGCCCTGATCCGCAAAGATGACCTGCGCGTATCGCACCGTTTACGGCTGGACGCGGATACGCCGCTGTATGCCGAGATCCGCGATGCGTGGGCGAGCAAGCTGGCTGCCGCGGTGCGCGAGCTGCCGCGGTTCGAGTGGGAGCTGCAGGCAACCGCCCCGCTTCAGCGCGCAACGCCCAGCGACATCGGCGCCAGCGCCGCCGCAGCAAGCGTGACGGCGCAGTAGCCGCCCGGCGCCACGCCGCGATCCACACACACTTCACGTGCGCCGACGTCATCCCGGCGAAAGCCCAGGTCCATTCCGAGCGGCCTCGCACACACTGAGTGACCGGCATTCGCTGTCGCGAAACCCTTCCGGCATTCACCAAACGACGGTATTGAATGGAGCGAGGCCGCAGAGCCCCAGGCGCAGCGCGCGGCTACGCCTCGCGCGCGAAATACGATTCGGCAATCGCCCGATGCACGTCGCCGAGGCCGATCTGGATCTGATCCATCGTCCGGCGCGGACCGCTCTCGATGAGTTCGCGCGTGTCGGCCGCGCGCGCCAGCGACAGCGTCGGCGTCAGCGAATCTTCCAGCGAGGTGCGCGCCGGCATCTGCGGCAGTACCTGCTGCACGCGTTCCAGGCAGTACAGCACGCTGCGCGGGAATTCGCGGTTCTGCAGCAGGAACTGCAGCGCCAGTGCCGCGGTGACGCGCTGGCGTACGTGGCGGCGGTACATCTGATACGCGGCGAGCGAACGCAGCACGCTCATCCACTGCGTCGCCTGGTAAGCATCGAGTTCTTCCGCCGCGCGCGGGCGGATCAGGCCGGAGCCGCCGGCATCGATGATGCGCGTGGTCATGTCGGCCTGCTCCAGCGCGGTGCCGAGGCGCAGGAACTGGAAGCCGATGTCGTGGCTGACATTGGCGGTGAGGATGCCGGAGGCGGTCAGCGAATCGTCGACGACGCGGTTGATCAGGTCCATGCGGTAGCGCCGGCCGAGCGCGCGCTCGCCGTTTTCGCCGACCCACAGGAAGGTGCCGTTGACGCGTTCCCACAGTTCCGGCGGCAGCGTGTCGCGGATCGAGCGCAGGCTGTCGCGCGCCGCCTTGAGCGAACTCAGCATCGAGTTCGGGTTGTGTTCGTCGAGCAGCAGGAAATGCACGACTTCGCTCTCGCCGCCTTCGGCATCCGCATCCGGATGGCGCTCGCGGAACAGCGGCCCGGCGCCGAGCGTATCGAGCAGCGGCTGCCAGGCGAAGCGCACACTGCGCGGCAGGTCGAGCTGCAGCTGGCTGTTCACGCCGACCAGGCGAGCGGTGTTCTCGGCGCGGCGCAGGTAGCGGCTGAACCAGTAGAGACTCTCGGCGACGCGCGACAGCATCATTCCTCCATGTCCACGATCCAGGTGTCCTTGGCGCCGCCGCCCTGCGAACTGTTGACCACCAGCGACCCCTTGGTCATCGCCACGCGGGTCAGTCCGCCGGTGGTCACGTAGATGTCGCCGCGCGAGAGCACGAAGGGGCGCAGGTCCAGATGGCGTGCCGACGGACCCTCGTCGGTCAGGATCGGCGCCGTCGACAGCGACAGCGTCGGCTGCGCCATGTAGTTGCGCGGGTTGGCGATGATCAGCTTGCGGAACTGCTCGTGCTGGCGCTTGGTCGCGCGCGGGCCGATCAGCATGCCGTAGCCGCCGGACTCGTTCGCCGGCTTGACCACCAGCTGCGCGATGTTCTCCAGCACGTAGTCGCGCTCGCGCTTGGTCGCGCAGAGGAAGCTCGGCACATTCGGCAGGATCGCCTCTTCGCCGAGGTAGTACTTGATCATCTTCGGCACATAGGCGAACACGACCTTGTCGTCGGCGACGCCGGCGCCGGGCGCATTCGCCAGCGCCACCTTGCCGGCGCGCCACGCGCGCACCAGGCCGCGCACGCCGAGCACGGAGTCGGGATTGAAGCATTCCGGATCGAGGAACAGGTCGTCGACGCGGCGGTAGATCACGTCGACCCGCTGCTGCCCGTACACAGTGCGCATGTAGCAGCAATCGTCGTCGTCGACGAACAGGTCGGGGCCTTCGACCAGTTCGATGCCCATGCTCTGCGCGAGATAGCAGTGCTCGAAATACGCGCTGTTGTAGATGCCCGGCGTCAGCAGCGCGATCACCGGCGGCTCGCCCGGACGCGGCGACAATGCCGCCAGCGTGTCGTAGAGCTGTGCCGGGTAGTCGTCGACCGGCAGGATCGAAGTCGTCTCGAATAATTCGGGGAAGACGCGCTTGGCGACCATGCGGTTCTGGATCATGTACGACACGCCGCTTGGAATGCGCAGGTTGTCTTCCAGCGCATACAGGGTGCCGTCGGCGTCGCGCACCAGGTCCGAGCCGCAGATATGTGCCCACACGCCGAGCGGCGGCTGCACGCCGACGCATTGCGGGCGGAAGTTGACCGAGTCCTTCAGCAGGCTGCGCGGAAATACGCGGTCCTTGATGATCTTCTGCTCGCCGTAGATGTCGCCGATGAACAGGTTCAGCGCATGCACGCGCTGGCGCAGGCCGGCCTCGGTGCGCTGCCATTCGCGGCGCGGGATCACGCGCGGGATCACGTCGAAC
>DASWPR010000129.1:0-16605 GCA_036398455.1 Dokdonella sp. | reverse complement strand
GCCGGCCGCGGTGATCGAGGCGGTCGATCATTTCTATCGCGAGACCAATGCGAACGTCGCGCGCGCCGTGCATCAGCTCGGCGAGGAAGCGACCGCGGCGTACGAAGGCACGCGCAACAAGCTGGCGCGCTTCATCGGTGCCGCTACGCCGAACGAGATCGTGCTGACCAGCGGCACCACGCAGGCGATCAATCTGGTCGCCTACAGCTACGCGATGCCGCGATTGAAGGCCGGCGACGAGATTCTCGTCACCACGATGGAGCATCACGCCAACATCGTGCCGTGGCAGCTCGTCTGCGCGCATACGGGTGCGAAGCTGAAAGTCGCGCCGATCACCGAGCGCGGCGAGCTGATCGTGGACCAGTTCATCGACGCGCTGACGCCGAGCGTCAAGCTCGCCGCGGTGACCCACGTCTCCAACGTGCTCGGCACGATCAACCCGATCGCCGAACTTGCCCGGGCGACGCGCAAGCGCGGCATTCCGCTGCTGGTCGACGGTTCGCAGGCCGCGCCGCATCTGCCGCTGGACATGCGCGCGCTCGGCTGCGATTTCTACACGATCACCGGCCACAAGCTGTACGGCCCGACCGGCACCGGCGCACTGTGGACGCGCAAGGAACTGCTCGCCGAGATGCCGCCGTTCTTCGGCGGCGGCGAGATGATCCGCGAGGTGCGCTTCGAAGGCACCACCTTCGCCGACCCGCCGCATCGATTCGAAGCCGGCACGCCGAACATCGCCGGTTTCGTCGGCCTCGGCGCCGCGCTCGACTATGTCGAGGCGATCGGCCGCGAACGCATCGCGGCGTATGAAAGCGAATTGCGCGACTACGCGACCGCCGCGCTGAAGACCGTTCCGGGCCTGCGCATCTTCGGCGAGGCGCGCGAGAAGACCGCGGTGATCTCGTTCCTGATCGACGGCGCGCACGCGCACGACCTGGCGACCCTGCTCGACCACGAGGGCGTCGCCGTGCGTTCCGGCCATCACTGCGCGCATCCGCTGATGCGCTTCTACGGCGTGCCGGCGACCGCGCGCATCTCGCTGGCGTTCTACAATACGCGCGATGAAATCGATCGCTGTGTCGCCGCGATCGGCAAGGTACGCCAGTTGCTCGCCTGACCGGGCGCGCGCAGATCGCTGGAATCCCGTCATGTCCGCCGCCGCGCTGTATCCGCAGGTCGTTCTCGATCACTATCGCAACCCGCGCAACCGCGGCCGCGTGGATGGCTGCACGCACGCGGCGGATGGCGTCAATGCGCTGTGCGGCGATACGCTGCATGTGGAACTGGATTGCACCGGCGACCGCCGCATCGCGGCGATACGCTTCTCCGGCGAAGCCTGCGCGATCACGACGGCGACCGCGTCGATGCTGAGCGAACTGGTGGGCGGCATGGACGAGGCCGAGGTGGCACTCGTCGCGCAACGCTTCGAACAGCTCATCGGCGGCGCCGGAGAAGATCGCGCTCTCGGCGATCTCAATGCGATGGCCGAGCTGCAGCGCCATCCGGCCCGGCGCAAATGCGCGCAACTGCCATGGGCGACGCTGCGCGCGGCGCTCGCCGGCCAATCCCACACCACCACCGAACAGGATTCCGCATGAGTGCGCCCGCCCCACCGTCTTCGCTGCGTTTTCGCGCGGCATCCAGCACCGACACCGGTGCGATCGTCGCGCTGGTGGAATCGGCGTACCGCGGCGATGCCAGCCGGCAAGGCTGGACGACCGAAGCCGACATGCTGGATGGCCAGCGTACCGATCCACTCACCGTCGCCGGGCTGCTCGGCAGGCCGCAGTGCAACGTGCTGCTGGCCGAAGCCGACGGCGAACTGCTCGCCTGCGCGCATATCGAGAAGCAGGGCGATGCCGGCTACTTCGGCATGTTCTCGGTGCGTCCGGACCTGCAGGGCAGTGGCGTCGGGCGAGCGGTGCTCGCCGAGGCCGAGCGCATCGCGCGCGAGGACTGGCAGTGCGGCGAGATGCAGATGACCGTGATCTCGATCCGCGACGAGCTCATCGCCTGGTACGAGCGGCGCGGCTATCGGCGCAGCGGCGTGTTCAAGCCGTTTCCGTATGGCGACGAGCGCTTCGGCATTCCCAAGCGCGACGATCTGCGCTTCGAGGTGCTGCTCAAGCCGCTGGTGTCGTGAGCGTGCGCCCGCTGTCCTTCA
Source organism: Dokdonella sp. (assembly GCA_036398455.1). Taxonomy (GTDB): domain Bacteria; phylum Pseudomonadota; class Gammaproteobacteria; order Xanthomonadales; family Rhodanobacteraceae; genus Dokdonella_A. Next base: position 14,441 of record DASWPR010000129.1, on the reverse strand, counting down.
TGCATATTGCGCCCACGCGCATGGCGCGGCGTCGCCGGGGAAACGCGCCGTGAGCGGCTGGATTGAAGTCTGCAGGACCGCCGAACTGCTGCCCGGCGAATATCGCAGCGTCTACGACGGCGACACGCCGATCGCGGTGTTCAACATCGATGGCGAGCTGTACGCGATCGAGGACGTCTGCACGCACGACGGCGGCGAGCTGACCGGCGGCATCGTCGAAGGGCGCGAAATCGAATGTCCGCGTCATGGCGCGCGCTTCGATATCACGACCGGCGCGGTGCTGTGCCCGCCGGCGTACGAGCCGACGGCGAAATTTCCGGTCAAGGTGGAGCAGGGCGTCGTCTACACGCGCGACGACCGCTGGGACTGAGGCGATCGGGCCGCTCCGCAAGCGCCCGCGCAGTCACGCGCGGCGCGCTTCGACCGCCTGGAAGCGCAGCGTGACGCACAGGCCGCGGCCATCGCGCCCGCGATCGAACACCACCGCCGCGCCATGCCGTTCGGCGATGCGGCGCACGATCGCGAGGCCGAGCCCGGAACCCTCGCGGCGGCTGCCGGGCGGACGGAAGAAGCGCTCGCCCAGGCGCGGCCACCATTCGGCGTCGACACCGGGGCCGGCGTCCTCGACAGCGAGTGCGATGGTGCGCACTTCGCGCGTGACGGCGATCGTCACGGTGCCGTTCTCGCCGGCGTAGTTGAGGGCATTGTCGAGGAGATTGACCAGCACCTCGCGCAGCATCACCGGATCGCCGCTGACCTCCGCCCCCGCCACCGGACCCTCGTAGCCGAGATCGATGCGCACGCGCAGCGCGTCCGGCACGCGTTCGCCGACGTAGTCGCGCGCGAGCCGTGCAAGATCGACCGAGCAGCGCGTGGCATCGTCTTCGCTCGAGGTCTGCGCACGTGCCAGTGCCAGCAGCTGGCCGGCCGCGCGGCCGGCACCGGCGGACAGGCGTTCGACGTGAATCAGCGCATCGCGCACGCTGTCGGGGCGCGGGTCGATGAGCGCGCGCTCGGCCTGCAGGCGCAGCCCGGCCAGTGGCGTGCGCAGCTGGTGTGCGGCGTCGGCGATGAAGCGTTCCTGCAGGTCCAGCAACTCGCGCAGGCGTGTGAACAGCGCGTCGATCGTCTGCGTCAGCGGGCGGATCTCGACCGGCACGGTCGTCTGATCGAGCGCCGAAAGGTCGCGCGCACGGCGCTGCGCGATCTGTTCGGTCAACGGGTCGAGCAGGCGCAGGCCGCGGCTGACGCCGAACCAGACCAGCACCAGCACGACGACGATCAGCAGCAGCACGATCGGCGACGTGCCGACGAGGATTTCGCGTGCGAGCTCGTGCCGTTCGCGCAGCGTCTCGGCGACCGAGACGACGATCTCGTCATCCGGATCGTCGAGGGCGATCGCCAGCGAGGCCATGCGCAGCGCGCGGCCGCCCTGCACCACCGAATCGAGCTGGGCCGGTTGTCCAATGGCCGGCGGCTTCGGCGGCGCCGGCAGTTCGAGGTTCGATGCGAGTACGCCATGGCGCAGGCTGCGCACGCTGTAGTAGCTCGGATCGTTGGTGTCGTATTCCATCAGGATGCGCGCCTGCGGGCTCAGCTCCTGGTGACCGGAATCGCTGCGGATCAGGCGTTCCAGCGCATGCGCGCCTTCGAGCAGGGAGCGGTCGTAGTTGATGTTCGCGTAGTGCAGCGAGAGCACGTAGATGAGCACGCCGCTGCCGAGCCAGGCCAGCGCCATCGGCACGGCGAGGATGGTCAGCAGGCTGCGGCGCAGGCTCGGCGGGCGGCTTCGCAATGGCGGCGGTGGCGGGCTCTGCGGTGATCCTGGATCGGCCAGCTCAGCCATCGGCGGCTTCCAGCAGGTAGCCGAGGCCGCGCACGGTGCGGATGCGCACGCCGCTGCCGTCGAGCTTGCGGCGCAGGCGGTACACCGCGATGTCGAGCCCGTTGTCGGTCAGGGTGGTATCCCAGCTGCACAGCGCGTCGATCAGCTGCTCGCGGCTCATCACGCGGTCGAGGCGCGCGGCGAGCGCTTCGAGCAGGCCGAATTCGCGCGGCGTCAGTTCCAGCGGGGCATCGGCGATATGTGCGCGCCGTCGCGGCAGGTCCAGGCGCAGGCGGCCGAGCTGCAGTTCGGGCACGCCCTGGGTCGTGCGACGGCGCAGCAGGGCACGCACGCGCGCCTCGAACTCGCGCAGGGCGAAAGGCTTCACCAGGTAGTCGTCGGCGCCGAGGTCGAGCGCGCGCACGCGCTCTTCGAGCGCCTCGCGCGCGGTCGCCACCAGCACCGGCACGGCGTCCGCGCGGGCGCGCAGCCGGCGCAGCAGCTCGATGCCGTCGACATCGGGCAGGCCGAGGTCGAGCACGATGAGGTCGTAGGGATGGTCGCGCAGGGCGATGTCGGCCTGGCGCCCGCTGGCGAGCCGGTCGACGACATGTCCGGCCGCGCTCAGGGTGGCGACGATCGCATCCGCAATGGCGGCGTCGTCTTCGATGATCAATACGCGCATCGGGGCATTCTAGGCGCTGCGCGTGCGTGGCAGTGGCTGGCGCAGGCCGGAGCGAGCGTTGACAACAATGCAAGAACGATTGAGAATCGTTCTCAACAAGATTTTAACTCTTACTCAGGCGGGCGGGATGAATTTTCCAGGGGTTACGGCGTCGCGCCGGGCGGCTCGCATGGTCCTTGCCGGATGGCTGGCCGGCTTCGCCTCCAGCGCGCTGGCGGGGACATCGGATCTACCGACGCCGGCATCGCTCGGACGCGAGATCTTCTTCGATACCTCGCTGTCGGCTTCGGGCCAGATGTCGTGCGCGACCTGCCACGATCCGGCGCATGCGCACGCGCAGTCCAATCCGCTCGCGGTGCAGGCCGGCGGGGCGAATCTGGACGTACCCGGATTCCGCAGCGTGCCCTCGCTGCGCTACATGACCGGCGACAAGTTCTTCTTCGACAGCGAAGGCACGCCGACCGCCGGCTTCAATCGCGACGGGCGTGCGTCGAGCCTGCTCGAACAGGCCGAGCGGCCGTTCCTGGCGGCGCACGAAATGGCCAATGGCGATGCCGCCAGCGTGAGCGCGAAACTCGCCGCGGCAGCCTACGCCGACGACTTCCGCAAGGTATTCGGCGGCGATGCGTTCGACGATGCGGACGGCGCCTTCCTGCGCGCGCGCTTCGCGGTGGAGGCGTACGAGAAAACCGCTCCGGAGCTGCATCCGTTCGATTCCAAGTACGACTATTTCCTGCGCGGCAAGGTCATGCTGGCGCCGGCCGAACTGCGCGGCTTCGCGCTGTTCAACCGCCCCGACAAGGGCAATTGCGCCGGTTGCCATCCGAGCATGCGCGGTGCGGACGGTTCGCCGCCGCTGTTCACCGACTACACCTACGACAATCTCGGCGTGCCGCGCAATGTGGAGATTGCCGCGAACGCCGACCCGGCGTATTTCGATCTCGGCCTGTGCGGCCCCGAGCGCGCCGATCTGGCCGAGCGCACCGATCTGTGCGGCGCGTTCAAGGTACCGACCCTGCGCAATGTCGCCACGCGCCAGGTGTTCTTCCACAACGGCCTGTTCAAGACGCTGCGCGACGCCATCCATTTCTACGTGCGGCGCGACACCAACCCGGACGAGTTCTATCCGACCGATGCGAACGGCGTCGCGCAGAAGTTCGACGATCTGCCGCGCGCCTTCCATCGCAACGTGAACACCGAAGAGGTTCCGTACGACCGCCATCCGGGAGAGGCGCCGCGCCTCGACGATGCCGAGATCGACGACCTGATCGCCTTCATCGGCACTTTGACCGATGGCTACGACGCGGCGACCGACACGGCCGATCCGGCGCGCAACGTGCCTGCGTCACACTGACTTTTACGGGGAGAAAATCCAGATGTTGCGAACGTCGTTTCCGCTGGCGGCACTGACCGCCGGCCTGCTTGCCGCCATGCCGGCGCACGCGGACGAAGACACTCTGCGCAAGGAACTCGACGCATTGCGTGCCGAGGTCGGCGCGCTCAAGGCGGAAGTGAACCAGTTGCGCGCGACATCGCAAGTCGCCGCGCCTGCTTCGACGACGTCGGCAACGGCTTCGTCGACAGGCGCGGCGCCGGCAACCGCGGCAGCGCCCGCGCTCGCCGACCGCGCGGCGGCGTCGAGCGCGCCGGCACCGGCGGCCGGTTCCGGCATCGTCGCCGGCGACGGCACGCGCCTGTGGGGTTACGGCGAACTCAACTACAACCATCCGAGTGGCCGCGGCGCGGATGCGCAGGCAGACGTTCGCCGCGCGGTGATCGGCTTCAGCCACGCATTCAACGAAGATACGCATGTCTACGGCGAACTCGAGTGGGAGCACGCCGTCGTCTCGGCCGACGACGCCGGTGAAAGCGAAGTCGAGCAGTTGTACGTCGAGCATCAGCTGAATCCGTCGATTGCCGTGCGCGCCGGCCTCACCCTGATCCCGTTCGGCTTTCTCAACGAACGCCACGAGCCGACCAACTACTACGGCGTCGAACGCAACTTCGTCGAGACCGCGATCATTCCGTCGACATGGCGCGAGGGCGGCGTGTCGGTGCTCGGCAGCACCGACTTCGGCCTCAGCTGGAACGTCGGCGTCACCACCAGCCAGGATCTCGGCAAGTGGGACCCGGCCGATGCGGAGGCGCGTGCGTCGCCGCTCGGCGCGATCCATCAGGAACTGCAGCTCGCCAAGGCGCACGATCCGGCCGTCTATGCGGCCGGCAACTGGCAGGGCGTCCCGGGCCTGACCCTCGGCGGCGGCGTGTTCACCAGCAAGATCAGCCAGGGCCAGAAGGATTTCCTCGCCGACGGCGCCCGCCTGACCCTCGGCGAAGTGCACGCACGCTGGGAACCGGGTCCGTTCGATTTTTCCGCGCTGTATTCGCGCGGCAAGATCAGCGACACCGAAGCGCTCAACCTCAGCTTCATCGGCAATCCGTACCCGGTGCCGAAGTCGTTCTGGGGCGGCTACGTGCAGGCGGCCTGGCACGCCTGGTCGCAAGGCGATTCGTCGCTGGCGCCGTTCGCGCGCTTCGAGGAGTTCAATACGGCGGCCTCGTTCGCTGCCGTCCCGCTCGGCCTCGGCGTGCCGCCGGCGGAAACCCAGAAGGTCTGGACCGTCGGCGTGAACTATTATCTGACGCCGGAAGTCGTCTTCAAGGTCGACTACCAGCATTTTGATTTCACCGACCTGGTGCTCGGCTATGGCAACCGCTTCGATCTCGGCGTCGGCTACCAATTCTGATTGCGGAGCATGATGAAAATCCCGCGTGCACGCTGGCTGCTGCCGGCCGGCCTCATCGCCGTGCCGGCGTTCCATGCCGCGTACGCGACGCAGTACATGAGCGTGGCCGAGGCGCAGAAGGCCCCCTTTGCCGATGCCGCCGAGTTCCGCGCACTGCCGCCGCTCGATGCGGCGGTCGCCGGCGAGCTCGGTGCGCCCGGCTGGTCGCCGCAGATGTTCGAGGCGCGCGCGGGCGACCGGCGCCTCGGCTGGGTGATCGTCGATCGGGTGATCGGCAAGGCCGAGCTGATCACCTATGCGCTCGCGCTCGATGCCGGCGGCGCGGTGAAGTCGCTGGAAATTCTCGAATACCGCGAGACCCACGGCGGCGAAGTGCGCCTGCCGGCCTGGCGCAGGCAGTTCGTCGGCAAGACCGCGCAGGAGCCGGTGCGGCTGGACAGCGACATCAAGAATATTTCCGGTGCGACCTTGTCGTCGCGGCACATCACCGAGGGCGTACATCGCCTGTTGCAGCTGCACGAACGCGTGCTGCGCGCTGCCGGCTGAGCGGCGATGGACGAATTGCGCCGCGCGCGTCCATGGCTCGGCACGATCGTCGAGATGCGCGTCGACGGGCTGGCGCAGCCGGCGGCACTCGCCGCGATCGAGGCGGCGTTCGCCGAAGTGGCCGAAGTGCATCGGCTGATGAGCTTTCACGAACGCGGCAGTGAATTGTCGCGTCTCAATCGCGACGCCTCGCGCCATCCGATCGAGGTCGACGCGCGCACGTTCGACGTGCTGCAGACGGCGCTGGCGATCGCCGCGGCATCCGATGGCCGCTTCGATCCCTGCGTGGCTGCGCGACTGGTGGAGTGGGGCTTCCTGCCGGCGCCGGTTTCCGACGGTGCGCCGGATCCTGCCGCCGACTGGCGCGATATCGAACTCACCGCATCCTCGCGCGTGCGTTTCCTGCGTCCGCTGTGGATCGATCTCGGCGGCATCGCCAAGGGTTACGCAGTCGATCGCGCGCTGGCGATCCTGCGTGCGGCCGGCGCGCATTCGGCCAGCGTCAACGCCGGCGGCGACTTGCGCCGTTTCGGCCCGCGTGCGGAAAACGTGCGGCTGCGCTTGACCTGCGGGCGCACCGGCGAACCGATCGTCGAACTCGGCGACGCCGCGATGGCGAGCAGCGTCGGCCGCGTCGCGGCACGGCGCATCGATGGGCGCTGGCGTGGCGTGCATCTGGACGGCCGCCAGCGTCGTGGGGTTGCCGCACGCCGCAGCGTCAGCGTGGTCGCGCCGAGCTGCCTGATCGCGGACGCCCTGACCAAGGTCGTGCTCGCCGACCAGCGCTGCGCAACGCGGCTGCTGCGACGGTACGACGCGGTCGCCTGCCTCTATGACGACGCCAGGGGCTGGCGCATGCTGGGCGATTGATGAAACATCGCCGCTTCCATCCCCCGGCACACGCTGCGGCGGCCAAGGGCCGCTTGTCGCCGCGCCGCGAACGCCTGGTTTATGCCGGTTTCGCTGCGCTCTGGCTGAGCGGCGCCGGCTGGCTGATCGTTCGCTATTTCCTGCGTGCGACGAGCGAGTTCGGCGAGCTGCCGCATCCGGCCGAGGCATGGTGGCTGTGCCTGCATGGCGCGGCCGCGTTCTTCGCGTTGTGGCTGCTCGGCGTGCTGTGGCCGACCCATGTGCTGCCGGCCTGGAAATCGCGTCGCCGCGCCAGCGGCATCGTTCTCGGTGTGATCGCGCTGTGGCTGGTCGTGAGCGGGTTCCTGCTCTATTACGTCGGCGCCGAACGCGCGCGCATGCTCATCGCGTTGATTCACTGGTCGGTCGGCCTGGTGATTCCGCTGCCGTTTTTGTGGCATGCACTGCGCGGCAGGCACGCGCAAATTCCACGCAGCGAGTCCTAGGAAGGCGTCAGAGGCCGCGGCTGCAGGCTCGCAATCGCGCGTGTTTGCTTATTGTAAATAATATTGCGACTGATTCTCATTTGTGATCGAATGCGCGGCTCTCGGAGAGTCCGCAATGTCCTTCAAACGCGTCCCGTTCAAGCGCGTCCTGTTCCGGCTGCACTGGATTTGCGGCTTGACCGCCGGACTCGTTCTTGCGGTTACCGGCTTCACTGGCGGGTTGCTCGGCTTCGAAGAGCCGCTGCTGCGCCTGCTGAATCCACAATTGCACATCGAGGCGGCCGCACGCTCGGCGTTGACGCCCGATCGCTGGGTCGCGGCCGCACGTGCGGCGCAGCCGCAACTGCAGCCGCGCAGTGTTGCCTGGAGTGGCGACGACACCGCCGTCGCCGTGCGCATGGCACGCGGCAAGGAGCGTGGCAGCGACGTCCTGATCGATCCGTATACGGGGCAGGTGCTCGGCGAGTCGCGCGGCGAAGCCTTCTTCCAGACTGTCGAGCAGCTTCACCGCACGCTCGCCGCCGGTCCCGTCGGCAAGCAGATCGTCGGCGCCAGCACGGCGCTGCTGATCGTGCTGATCCTCAGCGGGCTGTATCTGCGCTGGCCGCGGCGTGCGCGCTCGGCCGCGGCCTGGTTCCGCGTCGATTTCAGATTGAAAGGCCGTCCGTTCTGGTGGCAGCTGCACGCCGTCGCCGGTACCTGCCTGCTGTTCTTCTACCTGCTGTCGGCGCTGACCGGGTTGTGGTGGTCGTACGACTTCTATCGCAACGCGGTCAATGGGCTGGCCGGCGTGACGACGCCGCTGCGGCGCCCGCAGCCGCCGGGCGGCGACACGGATGCACCGCTGCTGCCGCTCGACGGCGCATGGACGTCTTTCCGTCTGGCCGTCCCCGCCGCGAGCCAGGCGACGATCGCCCTGACCAGCAAACCCGCCACGCCGATCGAGATCCGCTACCTGACCACGGCGAGTCCGCATCCGCGCGCGTTCGATACGCGCAAGTTCGATGCGGCGAGCGGCGCCGAGATCGAGCACGAGCTGTATGCGGAACTGCCGCGCGGCCGCCGCTTCGTGTCGTCGATCTATCCCCTGCATAGCGGCAGCCTGGCCGGCTGGCCGGGACGCATCGTGATGGCGGTCGCCGCGCTGCTGCTGCCGACGTTCGCGCTCACCGGCCTCTGGCTGTGGCTGCTGCGCCGGCGCAACGAGGCGCGCCGGCGACCGGCGGCCGCTGCGGCGCCGAATGCCGCGCTCGCCGAGCTGCGCCGTTCCGACGCGCGCGCCGGCTGAGACCGCCGAAGAATTTTTCACAAAGGGAAGCTTTCATGTCATCCACGTCGTTCATCACCGCAAGCCAGGCAACGCCGAAGCGTCTGCTAGCCACAGCATTGGGCACAGCATTCGTCTCCAGCGTTCCGGCACTCGCGGAAACGGCCGCCACGGACGCCTCGAGCGACCCGACGGCCGCATCCGACGCAGTTGATGCAAGCAAGGCCAACGAGCTGCAGAGCGTCACCGTCGAAGGCAACTCGATCAAGCAGGGGTCGTCGTCGAAACTGACCGCGCCGCTGCTGGATACGCCGCAATCGATCACGGTGGTGCCGCAGAAGGTCATCGCCGAGCAGAACCTGCTCAACTTGCGCGACATCCTCAGCACCTTGCCCGGCATCACGTTCGGCGCCGGCGAAGGCGGCGGCGGCTACGGCGACAGCATCAACCTGCGCGGCTTCACCGGCAGCAACGACATCACGGTCGACGGCGTGCGCGACAGCGCGCAGTACACGCGCTCCGATCCGTTCGATCTCGAGCGCGTCGAGCTCGTCAACGGTGCGAACTCGGTGTACTCCGGCTCGGGATCGGTCGGCGGCTCGATCAACCTCGTCAGCAAGACGCCCTACCTCGGCGATCGCGCGGTGATCGGCGCCGGCGTCGGCAGCGACGGTTACGCGCGCACCACGCTCGACGCCAACGAGCAGATCGGCGAAAGCACGGCGTTCCGCGTCAACGTGATGGCGCACGAGAACGACGTGCCGGGCCGCGACGTCGAACAGTTCAAGCGCTGGGGCATCGCGCCGTCGATCGCATTCGGCCTCGGCACTGACACCACCGACACGGTCAGCTGGTTCCACCAGCACGACGACAACATCCCGCAGTACGGCATTCCGACCTACAAGGGCGATGTGCTGCCCGGCGTCGACCGCGAGGCGTACTACGGCTATCGCAATTTCGACACGCAGCAAATTCGCGCCGACGTGCTGACCAACGTGCTCGAACATCATTTCGGCGATGAGTTCACGCTGCGCAACCTGACGCGCGCGCAGAAGGTGAAGCAGTTCACCCTGGTCGATCCGCCGCAGGGCACGTTCTGCGAGCCGAACAACCTGCAGCCGAGCGGTGCTTCGTGCACGCTCAATCCGGGCACCCCGCTGCAGATCGTGGTGCCGCCGGGCATGTACATGCCGAGCGGCCCGCGCGGCAACATCCGCGACACGACGAACAAACTGCTCTACAACCAGACCGACCTCACCTCGAACTTCAACACCGGTTCGCTGATGCATACACTGGTCGCCGGCGTGTCGTTCTCGCACGAAAGCTACGCGCTGACCGGCAGCAGCCAGTACCGCAACGACGACGGCACCAATCCGTTCGCCGCGCCGGGCTATTTCCCGTTCACGCCGATCGGCGATCCGGATTCGTTCTACACCGGGCCGAGCCATCGCACGCTCACTTCGAAGATCGACGGCACGCTCGACGACGCGGCGGTCTATGCGTTCGACAACGTGAAGTTCGACGACCACTGGTCGCTGAATTTCGGTGCGCGCTGGGAACGCAGCGATGCGGATGCGACGACCTACAACGTGAAGACGTTCACCGCGCCGACGGTCGCCAATCCGACGCCGGACAACAGCAACATCGGCGTCATCACCGGTGCCGCTGCCCCGTCGAAGAACGCCGACAATCTGTTCTCGTATCGCGCCGGCCTGGTCTTCAAGCCGGTCGACAACGCCAGCGTGTACGCGGCCTACAGCAATGCGAAGACGCCATCGGCGGCATCGGTCAACGGTTCGTGCACGGCGACCAGCACGACCGGCACGGCGAACTGCGATGTCAGTCCCGAGTCCGCGGTCAACTATGAAATCGGCGCGAAATGGGACGTGTTCGACGGCCGCCTCTCGCTGACCGGATCGGTGTTCCGCAACGACCGGCAGAACTACAAGGTGCCCGATCCCGGCAACCCGGACAATCCGTCCGGCCAGCAGACCTTGGACGGCCGCGCGCGCGTCGATGGCGTGCTGCTCGGCGCCAGCGGCCAGCTCGCCGAACACTGGTCGGTGTTCGCGAACTACTCGCACCTGAAGAGCAAGGTGCTGCAGGGTGCGTCGAACTTCGTCGCCTCCAACGGGCAGGACTACACCAAGGGCGACCCGCTGCTGAGCACGCCGGAGAACTCGCTCAGCCTGTGGACCACCTACGACCTTTCGCATGCCTGGCAGGTCGGCTACGGCGCGACCTACGTCGGCAGCTACAACGTCAGCCAGCACTCGGCGGCGAATCCGAACGGTGCGTTGAATACGGTCGACAGCTACTGGCTGCAGCGCGCGATGGTTGCCTACAAGTTCAACCACAACTTCAGCCTGCAGCTGAACGTCAACAACGTGTTCGACGAGAAGTTCCTGACCCGCGTACGCACCAGCGGCGATGTCGCCTGGGGCACGCCCGGCGATGCGCGCTCGGCCACGCTGACGGCGACCTACGTGTTCTGACGACGATGTCGATCGAAGCACGCCTTGCCTCGATCACGCTCCGGCCGCCGCTGCGCGGCCGGAGTGTTTCGAGCGTGCGGCTGCACTGATGTTGCTGCATGTCGCCAACGTGCTCGACGCCGCGCAGCTGCAACGCTGCAGGGACGCCTTGCAATCGGCCGCATGGACCGACGGACGCGTCACGGCGGGTCATCAGTCGGCCAGGGCCAAACACAATCTGCAACTGGCCGAGGGCGATCCGCTCGCGCGCGACCTCGGCGCGCTGGTGCTGTCGGCGCTCGGCCGCCATGCCACCTTCTTCGCCGGCGCGCTGCCGCGGCGCATCTTCCCGCCGCTGTTCAACCGCTACGAAGGCGGCCAGGCGTTCGGCATGCATGTCGACAATGCGATCCGCTACGACCGCTCCGGCGCGCAGGCGCAGCCGTTGCGCACGGATCTGTCGGCGACCTTGTTCCTGAGCGCGCCCGACGAATACGACGGCGGCGAACTGGTCATCGAGGACAGCTTCGGCACGCACGAGGTCAAGCTGCCGGCGGGCGATCTGGTGCTGTATCCCGGCCGCAGCGTGCATCAGGTGCTGCCGGTCACGCGCGGCGCTCGCGTGGCGGCGTTCTTCTGGATCCAGAGCCTGGTGCGTTCGGACGCGCAGCGGCGCCTGCTGTTCGATCTCGATGTCGCGATCCAGCAGCTGACGCAGAAGCTGCCCGATGCGCATGAGCTGGTGCAGCTGACCGGCGTCTATCACAACCTGCTGCGCGAGTGGTCCGATGTCTGAGGCGGTCGCCGTGGCGGCGGCGGAAATCCGCGCCGCCGCGAGGGCGGGCGACGTCGACGCGCAGGCGCTGTATGCGCAGATGTTCGCCGAAGGCCGCGGCGTCGCCGCGGACGCCGGCGAAGCGGTGTACTGGTACACGCTGGCCGGCAACAGCGGCCACGCACTGGCGATGAACATGGTCGGCCGCTGCCATGAACTCGGCCGCGGCACGCCGGTGAACCTCGAACTTGCCGCTGCGTGGTACCGCAAGGCGGCGCAGGCCGGGCTCGACTGGGGTTTGTACAACTATGCGCAGCTGCTGCGGCGCGGCCAGGGTGTCAAACCCGATCGCGCGCAGGCGCTGGCGCTGTACCGGCGCGCGGCGGCGCTCGGCCACGCCAAGTCGATGAACCTGATCGGGCGCTACTACGACGAAGGCTGGGAGGTCGAGCGCGACCCTGCCGTCGCGATCGAGTGGTATCGCAAGGCGGCGATCGGTGGCGACTTCCGCGGCCAGACCAGCTATGCCTCGATCCTGGCCGCGCAAGGCGAACTCGTGGCGGCAGCGCAGTGGCTGCGGCGCGCGGCGACGACGGCGACGCCGGCATTCCTGCAGCGCCTCGCCGCCGACCTGGCGCAGTCGCCGCATGCGCAGTTGCGCGAGATCGGCCCTCAACTGGGCACGCGAGCGGTGGAATCGGAGAACGGCCCGGGGATGTGACGAGCCTGCCGCGAGGTGGTGGCTGTCCGGCCTAGCGATCGTCGGCCGCCGTGAATTTCGACAGCACGAGTTCGCCGGCGCCGTCGAGCACGATGCGGCCGCTGTCGCGCGATGCGCGCTGACGAAAATCGATCAGCAGCGAGGCGCCGGCATCGGCGCGCACGGCATGGTCGCCACCGCGGGCGTCGACATGGCCGGCAAGCACGTGGATCAGCCATTCCACGCCCGCTTCGGCGAACACCAGCATCGAGCCGACCAGCGGCCGCGCGATGACCTCGGCACGCACCGCGTCGCGTCGTGCCATCACATTGAAGTCGCGCGTCGCGCCGGCGAGCAGGCGGCACTGCACGCTCGCTTCGCCGGCGAAATGCACGCGTTCGAAACGTCGGCTCAGGCGCTGCGGCGCGGCGTCGTCGATGTCGAGTTCGATGCCGTTGCCTTCGAGCAGGCGCAGGTCGCGCTCGACACCGGGAAACGCGGAGAACGGGCCGTCGCTTTAGATCTCGGCGATGCTGACGCGCCAGCGGAAATCGTCGCCTTGCGCCGGATCGCGCGCGATCTCGGTGGTCCAGCCGCCGTCGTTTTTCCAGTGCGTGCGGCGGTTCTGGCCGGCAGCGATCAGGCGTACGCTCATGCGAGCGTGCTGCGCAGGGCGACCATGCCGTAGTAGGCGAGGGCGGTGACGATCACCGCGATTGCCAGTGCCAGCCAGAACGCCGCGCCGAAGCGCAGCGCAAGCGGCAGTACGAGAAAGAACGACAGCGACGGCAGCACGAGCCAGAAGATCTCCGACGTGAATGCGGCGATCCGCACCGGGTCATGCGTGTCGTGCCACAGCCATACGATCGCCAGCAGCGAGGTCAGCGGCAGCGATATCAGCAGCGCCGCGGCGGTGCTCGAGCGGCGCGCGAGTTCGGAGGCGCCGGCAATGAGCAGCGCGGAGATCAGGGTCTTCAGCAGGAACTGGCTCATCGCGCGCGTCCCGCCGGCGCTCAGGCGTCGGCTTCGGGCGGATGATAGAGGTAGACGAGGGTCGTGTTGCCGAGGAAATCGATCGTCGTCGCCTGGCGCCCGCCGAGCCGGCGCGCGACGCGTTCGGAGACGCTGTTCTCCAGGCGGATCAGGCTGATCGCGCGCGGCGCCTTCAGCGTGGCGAAGGCGAAGTCGAGCGCAGCGCGGGCGGCTTCGGTCGCATAGCCTTGATGGCGCTGGTCGGGCATCAGCATCCAGCCGAGTTCGAGGTCCGGCCAGCCTTCCGGGTGGTGCAGTCCGACGCGGCCGATGAATGCGCCGCTGTCCTTCAGTTCGACCGCCCACATGCCGTAGCCGCGCAGCGCCCAATGCCCGAGCAGCATCGCCATCGAACGCCAGGCGTTCATGCGGTCCAGCGGCTCGCCGTCGCCGACGAAGCGCGTGCTGCTCGGGTCGGCCAGCATCGAGGCGTAGGCTTCGAAGTGACGGTCGCCGAGCGCGGTCAGGCGCAGGCGCTCGGTTTCCAGCGTGGGGATTTCGATCATCGCGAGAATCAGGCGAGCAGGGCGGCAAGCGTCTGCGTCGAGGAGCGCAGGCTTTCCGTCCAGGTGAAGCCGACGATGCGTTCGCCGCTGACCGAATCGCGGAAGTCTTCTTCCTGTCCGGGTGCGAGCAGATGGCGGTAGTCGACGGTGATTTCGCAGCCGGCGGCGAGATCGGCGGCTGCGAACACGAAACCGAGATGCCACAGCCCGCTCGGTGCGAACGCGTGGTTGATGTAGCACTCGTCCGGCCACTCGGGCGTGACGGTGTAGCGGTCTTCGAACCAGCGCACGGTCGCCGGCAGCAAGGCCGCCGCGTCCGGCAGCGCCATCACGTCATCGAAGGTGTAGACGCGTGGAATCGCATCCGGCGCCGTGATCAGGCGGCCACGCGCAACCGGCTCGTCGAGAAACAAGCCTTGCCCGGCGCCCGTTATCTGAGACGGGCCGATGTGATAGCGAGGGAGGATCATGCGTGCGACCGCCGTTGGGCGGGGCCGCAGTTTAGCATGCCGATGCCGCAGCGCCGGCC
>DASWPR010000128.1:0-8752 GCA_036398455.1 Dokdonella sp. | reverse complement strand
GCGGCTCAGCACCACCCCCAGCGCGCTGCTGCCGGCGAGCGTCGCCAGCACGCTGGCGAGGAACCACGGCCAATGCGCACAGAATGTATCGACGATGGCCGGCGTGATCGTATGGGCGATCATCACGCCGACGATCGCCTGTGCCGCGACGTAGGTCGGCGCGGGCGTGCGCACGCTCGCGCCGTGCGTGCCGCACACGATCCCCGCCAGCATCGGCCCGAGCAGCAGGGCGGCAGGCATCTGGAAGGCCAGCAACAGGCCCGCAAAGGCGATCGAAGCACTGGCGAGCAGCGCCCACTGCGCCGCGCGCGGCCAGCGGGCGAGATCGGTGGTCATCCTGCGTACCCTGCGCCGAGCTGGATCTGCGCGACCTTGGCGATGCGCGCCAGGCGCGGAAAGATGTGCGTGAACGCAAACGCATGCATGTCGGCCGACGCGGCGGTCGTCGCGTCCTCGGCGATGACCACGTCGTAACCGTGTTCGTGCGCGCTGCGTGCAGTCGATTCGACGCCGATGTTCGTGGCGATGCCGCCGAGCACGATCGTACGCACACCGCGGCGGCGCAGCAGCAGGTCGAGGTCGGTGCCATGGAATGCACCCCAGTGGCGCTTCGTCACGATCAGGTCGCCGCTCGCGGCCGGATCGTCCGGGAATGCCGCGAACTCGGCACCGTAGCCACCCGCCGGACGCTGCGACGGCGCATCGACGTGATTGGACGGCGCGTCGGCGAAGTTCTCGGCGAAATCGACGCGTACGCGCACCACCGGCGCGCCGGCGGCGCGGAAACGAGCGGACAGATCCATGCCCCTGGCATACACCTCGTCGGCGGTGTGAGGCGCGAGCGGCATCGCGAGGATGCCCTTCTGCAGATCGATGAGAACGAGTGCCGTGGTGGCGGGGTCGAGCTGGATCATGGCGGCTCCGGAAGGCTTAGGCGGTCGTCGGCTGGACAGCGGACGCGTGCGATGTAAAGATGAGGATATCCTCACAAAATATATGAGTGAACCCTCATAAATGTCAACCCCTGAGCATTCCGCGACAGCGCGCGCGCCACAGCGCGAGCGTGGCCGCCAGCGCGTGGCCGACCTGCTGGAGGCCGCGTCGGCCGTGTTCGCGGAGAAAGGCTATGCAGCCGCGACGATGACCGAGATCGCCGCGCGCGCAGACGCGCCGATCGGATCGCTGTACCAGTTTTTTCCGAACAAGGAATTGCTCGGCGAAGCGCTGATGCGCCGCTACGGCGAACGCGCCGTCGCCGCACTCGGCTCGATCGGGGAGAAGGCGGCGGCGCTGTCGGCGGGCGAGCTGGCGGAAGCGTTGCTGAAAGTGTTCGCCGATCTTCGCGGCGAGCGCGCGACGGTGCGCGCGTTGATGGATGCAAGCCCGCAGCTGGCCGACGCGCGCGGCGGCGAATTCCGTCGAGGCGTGCTCGCAGCGCTCGCGCGCATCCTGAAAACGTGTGCGCCGCGGCTGTCGGCCGAACGCGTCGACGCGCTGTCGCTGCTGATCCTGCTGCAGATGAAGGCCGGCATGGGCCTGCTCGATCTGCGCGCCGACCCCGCCAGAACCGCAGCGACGCAGCGCGAGCTGCGGCACATGCTGGCCTCGCATCTGGCCGAAAGCCTCGGCCTGCCGGCGGGTCGCACGGCGAAAGGCGGCGCGCGGATGCGTTGATCGGCCGCGCGCAGCCCGCTGTGCTGCGCAGGCGGCGGCAGCTGCCGCCTAGTGATCGTGACGGTGCTCGTCCTCGTCGCCGAATCCGCTGCCGAGCCCGGCGCCGCCGGCGCCGCCACCGCCCATGCCTGCGCCCTTGGCGCCGCCCTGGCGCGCGTCGTCCTTGGCGCCGCCCTCGCCCTTGCCGCGCGATGCGCTGGGGCGTGCCGGCCCCTGCTTCGGAATCGCCAGCTGCGGCGACACCGGCTCGAGGTCGAGCACCGTGCGGATGAAATCGCGCAACGACACGACCAGTTCGTGCGTATGCGTCGGCCGGCCGGCAGCCAGGTCGGAGGCGGCGCGCGCGGCCAGGTCCACCTGCTCCTCGGTGCCGAGCAGGATGATGTCCGACAGCGCCGCTTCGACCGCGTCGCGCACGCGCCGCGAACGATCGACGCTCGGCCACGTCGCCGGCTGGCGGTCTGCCGCCGCCCCGGCGCCGTCGTCGATGGAGGTGGCGCCCGCCCCCGGCCGCTTCAGATCGCGCAGATGCGTCGGATCGACCATCAGGTTGCCGGTGAACGAACCGCCAAGCGTCTTGTAGGCGGCGATCAGCGTGCGCAGCCGCTCATTGATCTGGCGATTCTCGCGTTCGCGCCGCTGCTGGATCACCTGCATCGCCAG
This sequence comes from Dokdonella sp., assembly GCA_036398455.1. Classification (GTDB taxonomy): domain Bacteria; phylum Pseudomonadota; class Gammaproteobacteria; order Xanthomonadales; family Rhodanobacteraceae; genus Dokdonella_A. The sequence goes on along the minus strand of DASWPR010000128.1, from coordinate 6,415 downwards.
CAGGCGGATGCCGACGCCGAGCAGCGTGATGATGGCGAGGCCGGTGAGCGTGGACAGCAACGCCTGCCAGGAACTGAAATCCAGATTCCGCATGGGCAACTCCGCACGGCCGGGCAGCGGCCGGGTGCAAGCATAAGCCGCGCATGCCTGCGCACGACACGGCGGCGCGCCGGGCGCGTGCGCTCAGCCCCACACGGCCGCGTTGTCGGCGTGCGCCGCGGCGATGCCGTCGAGCGCGAGCCGGTACGCGCGCAAGGCTGTGCGAATGGGTGCCGCCAGTGTTTCGTCGGTGGCGATGGCGCCTGCATCGGGATCGCGGCCGAGCAGCGGCAGCGCGATCGACGCTTCGTCGACCAGGCGCGCCGACATCGTCGTCAGGATCTCGCGCAATGCGGCTTGCGCATGCGACGCGCGCGGCGATGCATTGAACAGCGCGACCGGCTTGTTCGGAAACTCGCTGCTGCCGACCAGCCAGTCCAGCGCATTCTTGAAGGCGCCGGGCACGCCATGCGCGTATTCGGGGCAGGCGATCAGGAGCCCGTCGCTCGCACCGACGGCTGCGCGCAACGCGCTCACCTGCGATGGCGCCGGATCGTCGTCGCGGTCGGGATTGAACAGGGGCAGTTCGCCGAGGCCGGCGTACAACACGATCTCCAGTCCAGCCGGCGCGAGAAGCTGCGCGGCCCTCAGCATATCGGTGTTGTGCGAGCGGGCGCGCAGGCTGCCGGACAGCGCCAGCACCCGTCGCGGCGCCGCGGTTCCCGTCTCGCCTGACGTCGCCCGGCCGGCGGCCGTCACGTGTTCTGCACGACGATCTTCGGGAACGAGATCGCCTGGTTGCGCGCGCGCAGCGACAGGTGCGCGGCCGCCGTGCGCGCGATCTCGCGATAGCGCGCGGCAAGATCGGAGTCGGGCATCGCGACCACCGTCGGCGTACCGCCATCGGCCTGCTCGCGGATGCGGATATCCAGCGGCAGCGAGCCGATCAGCGGCACGCCGTACTGCGCGGCCATGCGCGCGCCGCCGCCTTCGCCGAAGATGTGTTCCTCGTGGCCGCACTGGCTGCAGATATGCGTCGACATGTTCTCGATGATGCCGAGCACCGGCACGTTGACCTTCTCGAACATCTTCAAGGCTTTCTTCGCATCGAGCAGCGCGATGTCCTGCGGCGTCGTCACGATCACCGCGCCGGATACCGGAATGCGCTGGCACAGGGTCAGCTGGATGTCGCCGGTGCCGGGCGGCAGGTCGATGATAAGGTAGTCCAGATCGGACCAGTTGGTGTCGCCGAGCATCTGCTGCAGCGCCTGCGTCGCCATCGGACCGCGCCAGATCATCGCGGTGTCTTCCTCGATCATCAGGCCGATCGACATCGCCTGGATGCCGTGCGCGAGCTTCGGCTCGATGCGCTTGCCGTCCTTCGTGTCCGGCTTGCCGGTGAGGCCGAGCATGCGCACCTGGCTCGGGCCGTAGATGTCGGCGTCGAGCAGGCCGACGCTGGCACCTTCGGCCTTCAACGCCAGGGCGAGATTCGCCGCCACCGTCGACTTGCCGACGCCGCCCTTGCCCGAGGCGACCGCGATGACGTTCTTGACGCCCGGCAGCGGCGTCAGGCCCTGCTGCACTTCGTGTGCGAACACGCGGCAGGCGACGCTCACGGCCGCGTGCGCGATCGCCGGATCGGCTTCGAGCGCCTGCTTGATCGTGGCCGCCCATGCGGCTTGCGCCGACAGCGCCGGATACGGCAGCAGGATATCGACGGACACGTCGCTGCCGGACACGCCGACTCCGCGCACGGCGCCGCTGGCGACGAGATCCTTGCCGCTGTGGGGATCGATCACGCCGGCCAGGATCTGCCGCGCGCGCACTTCCAGAGATTCGCTCATTGCTTCACGGTGGAGAAGGAGATCGCTCATTATGCCAGCCGCTCCGCTGCGCCGCGGCTTGACGGGTCGGCCGCGCACCGGCAAGTTGCCGCAGTCATCTTCTGCCTTGGAGTCGTGCCATGACGTCGCGCCGCCCGATCCTGCTCGCCACCGCCCTCGCCTTCGCCGCGCCGACGTTCGCCGCCGACCTCGCTTCCCCGGTCGGCAGCTGGACGACGATCGACGACGCCACCGGCAAGCCGAAGTCGATCGTCGAGCTCAGCGAGCAGAACGGCGAACTGACCGGCAAGGTCGTCGAAGTGCTGCAGTCCGACCAGGGCCCGCATCCGATCTGCAAGGAATGCGACGGCGAGCGCAAGAACCAGCCGGTCGAAGGCATGACGATCATCTGGGGCATGAAGAAGGACGGCGACGCCTGGGAAGGCGGCAAGGTGCTCGATCCGCACAATGGCAAGGTCTACAGCTGCAAGATCCATCTGACCGACGGCGGCCAGAAGCTCGAGATGCGTGGCTTCATGGGCTTCTCGCTGCTCGGGCGTTCGCAGGTGTGGGAGCGCAAGGCTGCGCAGTAGAGCAGCAAAGCCTGCAGCACGAAGAATACGAAGGCGCGCAGAAGCCTTTGGAGCGGACTTTCCACGCTTCGTGCTCTTCGCGTTCCCATCTTTCTTCGTCGGTCGTTTCGCGCGCGCAGCAACGCTGGCTGTCGCTGCGGCCCGGCGAAGAACGCGGGGAACCACGCAAAGCGCCTTGAAACCGGCGTTTTTCTTCGTTTCCTTCGTGTTTCCATCCTTGACCGCCGACCCAGGCAAAACGAAAGCCGCATTCCGAACATGCGATAATTCCGCTTTGCAACAACGCAGCGGAACGCACGACGCATGAACGCGCCGACACGCAAGATCCTCGTCACCAATGCCCTGCCCTACGCGAATGGCCTGATCCATCTCGGCCATATCCTGGAGAACATCCAGACCGATATCTGGGTGCGTGCGATGCGCATGGCCGGGCACGAGGTGCATTTCGTCTGCGCCGACGATGCGCACGGCACCTCGATCATGCTGCGTGCCGAGCGCGAAGGCATCGCGCCGCAGGCGCTGATCGCGCGCGTGTGGGACGAGCACACGCGCGACCTGCGCGGTTTCGGCATCGAGCACGATCATTATTCGACGACCGACAGCGCGGCGAATCGCGAACTCACCTACCGCATCTGGAACGCGCTGGTCGCCGCCGGTCACACCGAGGCGAAACCGGTCAAGCAGCTGTTCGATCCGCTCAAGGAGCTGTTCCTGCCGGACCGCTTCATCAAGGGCGAGTGCCCGAACTGCCACAGCCTCGACCAGTATGGCGATGCCTGCGAAGTCTGCGGCAAGACCTACAACCCGACCGACCTGATCAACCCGTATTCGGTCGTGTCCGGCGCCAAGCCGATCGAGAAGGAATCGCAGCATCTGTTCGTCAAGCTGGCCGACTTCGAGCACATATTGAAGGACTGGCTGGACGAGCGGCGCGATGCCGGCGGGCTGCAGGGCGAAGTCGTCAACAAGCTGCAGGAATGGTTCGCCGACGGCCTGCGCAGCTGGGACGTGTCGCGCGACGCGCCCTACTTCGGTTTCGAGATCCCGGACAACCCGGGCAAGTATTTCTACGTGTGGGTGGATGCGCCGATCGGCTATCTCGCCTCCTTCCGCGAATACTGCGATGCGTACAACGCGAAGCATCCGCAGCAGCCGCTGCGCTTCGAGGATTTCATCGAGCACGCCGACGCCGAAGCGGCCGGCACCGAGATGGTGCACTTCATCGGCAAGGACATCGTGTATTTCCATACGCTGTTCTGGCCGGCGATGCTGCGCGGCGCGCGCCTGCGCATGCCGACGGCGGTCAATGTGCACGGCTTCCTGACCGTCGACGGCGCCAAGATGTCGAAGTCGCGCGGCACCTTCATCAACGCGCGCACCTATCTCGACCACCTCGAGGCTGACTGGCTGCGCTACTACCTGACGACGCTGCTCGGGCCGACCCTGGCCGACCTCGACCTCGACCTCAAAGGCTTCGAGGATCGCGTCAATTCGCACCTGGTCGGCAAGTGGGTCAACATCGCCAGCCGCACCGCCGGCTTCGTGCACAAGTTCTTCGGCGGACGCCTTGCCGGCGCCCTGCCTGCGAGCGAGCGCGAACGCTATGAAAGCGCCGCGAAGAAGCTCGCCGCCTGCGCCGCACTCTACGAGGCGCGCGACTACGCGGCAGCGACGCGCCTGATCGTCGAAGTCGCCGACGAGGCGAATGCGTACGTCGCCGACAAGGCGCCGTGGCAGCTCGCCAAGGACGAGGCCAGGCGCGACGAGCTGCACGTCGTCTGCACGCTGGCGCTGAACTACTTCCGCCTGCTGTCGATCTGGCTGAGCCCGATCGTGCCGACGGTGGCGCAGCGCGCGCGCGACCTGCTGCGCGAGGACTGGACACGCTTCGCCGCCGCCGCGACGCCGATACTCGGCACGTCGTTGAACGAATTCACCGCACTGACCACCCGCATCGACCCGAAGAATATCCAGGCCATGATCGAAGCTTCCAAGGAATCCCTGCAACCGACGTCCGCCACCCCTGCTGCCGCGGGAACGGCAGCGCCGGCGATCTCCACCGTCGCCACCGTCGAAAAGAAAAGCGCCGCGGCCGAAGCCGCTCCTGCGGCCCTTGCGAATATTTCCATCGACGACTTCGCCAAACTCGATCTGCGCATCGGCAAGGTGCTCGCCTGCGAATTCGTCGAAGGCTCCGACAAGCTGCTGCGTTTCGAGCTCGACGCCGGCGACCTCGGCACGCGGCAGATCTTCTCCGGCATCCGCGCCGCATACGGGGAACCTGCAAGCCTGCTCGGACGCAGCGTCGTGTTCATCGCGAACCTGGCACCGCGCAAGATGCGCTTCGGCGTATCGGAGGGAATGATCCTCTCCGCCGGCAGCGGCGGCAGCGATCTTTTTCTGCTCGATGCGGACGGCGGCGCGAAAGCCGGCATGGCGGTCAAGTAGACGTGTGCGCCTCGGCGCCCTGTCTGGTCTGTTTTTGATATCATTCTGGTCGTACTTCAGGGCACGGAAATGGATAGCGTCGGCGTCTACGAAGCCAAGACCCATCTCGCCAGCCTGCTCGATCGCGTCGCGCAAGGTGAAGAGGTGGTGATCACGCGGCATGGCAGAGCGGTCGCGCGCCTGGTGCCTGCGGAACCGGACGAAGCCAAGGCAAGCGTGCGAGCGCTTGCCGAGGAAATCCGCACGAGCCGAAAAGGCTTCCGCGTCAAGGCGGACGAACTGGGCGCGCTGGTCGCACGTGGCCGCCGTTTCTGAACCGACGGGCATTGCGCTCGACTGCTCGGCGGCGCTGGCGCTGTTCCTCGACGACGAGCAGGCGCCGCTCTCGTCGGCATTGCTCGATGCGTTGCCGGAATGCGAATTCTGGGTGCCGCAGCTGTGGCAATGCGAATTCTCGAATGCATTGCTGATGGCACAGCGGAAGCGTCGGCTCACGCCTGCGCGTGCGCAACAGATCCTGGCACAGGCGGCCCGACTGCCCCTGAGATTCGACACCGCGACGCCTTCGCCGACGCTGCTGTTCGAACTCGCTTCCACCTGGGAATTGACCACGTACGACGCGATGTACCTGGAGTTGGCGCGGCGCCGCGACCTCGTTCTCGCCACGCTCGACAAGCAACTGGTGAAGGCCGCTGCGCAGGCGGGCGTCGTCGTGTTCGGCGACGCATCGCCGACGCGCCGTGTACGCGAGCCGCGAGCGCGCCACGGCAAACCCGCTCCGAAGAAAAGAAAGCGATGACGATACAGACGATGCTGGCCGACAGCCTCGACGCGTTGTTGCCGCAGACGCAATGCACCCGCTGCGGCTACCCGACCTGCCGCGCGTATGCGAAAGCCATCGCGAACGACGAAGCCGACATCGACCGCTGCCCGCCCGGTGGCGAAGACGGCATCGTCGCGCTGGCACGGCTGCTCGGCCGCGCACCGAAGCCGCTCGATCCCGACTACGGCATCGAGCAGGCGCCGCGGGTGGCGCTGATCGACGAAGACGTGTGCATCGGCTGCACCAAATGCATCCAGGCCTGCCCGGTCGATGCGATCGTCGGCGCGGCCAAGCGCATGCACGCGATCATCGCGAGCGAATGCACCGGCTGCGAGCTGTGCCTGCCGCCGTGTCCGGTCGACTGCATCGCCCTGGTGCCGATCGCGCAGCAGCCGCTGCAGCGCGTGCACGTGCTCGCACGAGCGTCGCTCGCGCGCGAACGCTTCGAGTCGCGCAATCGGCGGCGGGCGGGCGCGGGCCGATCCACCGCAGCGGCGGCTCGAGCGGCATCGGCGGGAGGAAAAACGACCGCGGCAGCATCGTCAGCGGCAATGCTCGCGATGACACCGGCGGACGTCATCGCTGCAGAGGCCCCTCTCACGGAAATCACCTCCAGCGTCGACGCGCCGAATGCAGCAGCCGGTTCGCTTTCGCCCGATGCGCCGACCGCGGCAGCACGACCGATC
>DASWPR010000127.1:0-6628 GCA_036398455.1 Dokdonella sp. | reverse complement strand
ATCGATCTCGCGATCGGCAACTTGATCGATCTCGTGCGCGCCCAGGCAAGCCACTGGCTGCGCGCGCAGCCGCCGTCGAGGTCGCGCCGCGGCGTTGCGCTGTATCGCTCGGATCAGCCGGCTGCCGTCGACCCGCGCGGGCTTGCCGGATCAGGCATCGCCGGGCAGCAGCGCCGGTAGTTTTCCGCTCAGGTCTTCCTGCCGGTGAAGAATCGCCGCATGGCCGCGCCGCCGGCGACCACCGCCACCGCGATCAGCTTGAAGAACTTGGCGAAGAACAGGCCGGCCATCGCGAGCAGGCCGAGCTTCTTCACCGCGATGCCGCCGATCAGGGCGGCCAGGCCGTATTCGGCGATCTTGTCCGTGTGGGAATTGAAATCCGCGTAGCGCTTGCCTTCGTTGAAGGCGACGGCGGCGAGCAGGGCTTTTGCGATCGGCTTCTCCGCTTCGACGTGCGATCCGGAGGTGATCAGGTCCAGCGAAACGTAGCCTTCGCGCCCGAGCACGTAGGTGTTGTAGTTGACGGTGGGGTCCGCTCCCGCAGGTCCGCCCTTGTCGTGCAGTTCGATCGACCAGACCAGGCGCTGTGCCTCGGCGTCGTAGGCGGGCGGCTCGATCCAGCGCGTCACTTCGAGTGCGGGAATGCCCAGCTTCGCGCGGCGCTCGTTGCCGGCCTCGGTGCCCTGCTTGAGTTCGTCGAGCAGTTCATCGGCTTTCCAGTGCTTGGCATCGTCGTCCATGATGTAGCCGGCCGCTTCGTAGTCCAGTGTCGCCATCCATTCGCTGTCCTTGTCCAGCGGCATGACCATGCCGAGGAAACTGTCGCCGACGCTGTTGCCCATGGCTTCCATCAGGACGCGCGCCTGCTGCACCGGCACGTAGCCGAACCCGCTGGGCAGGGCGAGGGTGGCCTGGTTGCGCAGCACGATGCTGCGCGGACCGGGCTGCATCGCCTGTTCGGCCGCCGACCAGGCGCGCTGCGCCGGCGTCTCGGCCGCTGCCGGCGGCGACGGTGGATTGAGCGCCTGCGCCGGCGCCGCCTGGGTGGCGGCCAGGCACAGCGCCGCGCTCAGCGCCAGGCGCTGCAAGAATGCGTGAATCATCGTGTTTCCCCTGGATGGATCGGCCGCGCCCGCGGCCGGCGACGGCTAGGTTAATTCCAAGCGAAGGCGGCGGCGAGGTGGCGTAACACAACGTCGCGATCGTGGACGCGTCGCGACCGAAGCGATCACGGCCCGTCCCCGCGGCAAGCACTCGGCTATTTCAGCGCTGCGGAAGGGTCCGGCGGCGCCGACGCCAGCGCGTTGCCGCACGCCTGCGCCGAGGCCCAGGCCCATTGGAAGTTGTAGCCGCCGAGCCAGCCGGTGACGTCGACCACTTCGCCGATGAAATACAGCCCCGGCACGCGCCGCGACTGCATCGTCGAAGACGACAGTTCGTCGGTGTCGACGCCGCCGAGGGTGACCTCGGCGGTGCGGTAGCCCTCGGTGCCGCTGGCGACCAGCGGCCAGTCCTTCAGCTGCGCTGCGATCTCGCGCAGGTCCGCCTCGCGGTACTGGCGCATCGGTTTGCTCGCGAACGTGTATTCGCACAGGCGCTGCGCATAGCGCTTGGGCAGCGCATCGGCGAGGACGTTGCGCAACTCGGCGGCCGGGCGCTCGCCCTGCTGCGTGCGCAGCCATGCGAAGGCATCGGTGTCGGGCAGCAGGTCGAGGCGCAGCTCGTCGCCGGGAATCCAGTACGAGGAAATCTGCAGGATCGCCGGTCCGCTGATGCCGCGATGGGTGATCAGCATCGCGTTGCGAAACGCCGTGCCGTTGCAGCGCGCCTCGACCGGCAGCGCGACGCCGGCGAGGTCGGCCATGCGCTCCTGGTGCGTGCCGCTCAAGGTCAACGGGACCAGGCCCGCCCGCGTCGGCAGCACACGATGGCCGAACTGGCGCGCCAGCTCGTAGCCGAATCCACTGGCGCCCATGCTCGGGATCGACAAGCCGCCGCTGGCGACGACGAGCGCGTTGGCGCGGATGCGGCCGAGCGAGGTGTCGATGAGGAACGCCTCGTCCGTCTTGCGCACGCGTTCGACGGTGCAGCTCGTCTCGATGCGTACGCTCGCCGCAGCGCACTCGTCGAGCAGCATGCGCACGATCTGCTTCGAGGAGTCGTCGCAGAACAACTGGCCGAGTTCCTTCTCGTGGTAGGCGATGCGATGGCGCTCGACCAGCGCGACGAAGTCCGCCGGCGTGTAGCGCGCCAGCGCAGATTTGCAGAAGTGCGGATTGGCCGACAGGAAATTCTGCGCCGTGGTGCCGAGATTGGTGAAGTTGCAGCGGCCGCCGCCGGACATCAGGATCTTCTTGCCGACACGGTTCGCGTGCTCGACGACCCGCACGCGGCAGCCGCGCTGGCCGGCGGCGATCGCGCACATCAGGCCGGCGGCGCCGCCGCCGATGATCAGCACATCGACGCGGTCGACGGCCCCGTCCGCCACGCGCTCAGCGTCCTGGCGATGCCGGCGCCATGCGCAGCACCGGGTCGATGGTGACGCTGCCCTCGTCGCCGAACAGCTGCATCTGGCCGTCCTGGATATTGCATTGCAGGCGCATGCCGCGCTCGACGAATTCGGCCAGTGCCGCGACGGCAGGCGCGGGGATGTCGATCACCGTGAGGTTCTTCGCGCGCTGCAGGCCGGCGCTGTTCTTCTCCCACCAGATCTCCGCGCCGCGTCCGCCGTAGCTCATCACCACCACCTGGCGCGCGCGGCCGCACGCCTTGCGCACGCGCTGCTCGTCCGGTTGGCCGAGATCGATCCACAGCTGGATTTCGCCGGTCAGATCGCGCCGCCACAGATCCGGCTCGTCGTCGGTGCTGAGACCTCGGCCGAACTCGAGGCGTTCGTCCGCGTACCACGCGAACGCGAGCAGGCGCACCATCATGCGTTCATCGGTTTCGGAGGGATGCCGCGCCAGCGTCAGCGCATGGGTCGCATAGTAGTGGCGATCCATGTCGCTGATCTGCAGCTCGACTTTGTAGATGGTCGCATTGAGCGCCATGCGGAAATTCCGAAGGTCAATCCGCCATTGTAGGCGTTGCCGGCTTGCCGCGGTTCCGGCCGCTCAGGGCGACGGCGCGAGCACGGTCAGCGGAATCGTGCGGGCGGGCGTGCCGAACCAGTCCTCGCGTTCGCCGAGGCAGCCGGGACTTCCCATGGCGAAGCTGCGGCACAGCTGCGGGCGCGATTCGTAGATCGTGCAGCGCATGCTGGTGCGATCGACCGCGACGCACCAGCCGTCCTCGCGCTGCGCCATGTGCTCGAGACCGTATTCGTCGTGCTCGGTCAGCCATGCCGGCACCGCGTCTCCCGGCATCAGCAGCACGGTCAGGCGGCAGCAGACCGCTTCGCAGTCGCTGCACTGGATCGATGCGTCGATGGCTTCGGGGTCGGAATCGAAAGGATCGTTCATTCGTGCACAGTATCGCCGACTCGCGGCGGCGGCACATTATCCGGCACACTTCGAGACGATTCCCGTCGAGAGCCTCCTTTGGCGATCCGCCTGCCGCCGCGCAACGGTGTTTGCGCGAGCACGCTGCAACTTCCGCCCGGCGCGTGGTCCACCGTGCTGGAGTGCCTGTGCGCGCATTTCGGCGCGATCGGCCGCGACGAATGGGAGGACCGCATCGCGCGCGGGCGGGTCACCGACGAGCATGCCGCGCCGATCACCGCGTCGACTGCGTACCGCGAAGGCATGCGCGTTCACTACTATCGCGAGGTGCCGGCGGAAGTGCGCATCCCGTTCGCCGAGACGATCCTGCATGCCGATGTGGATATCGTCGTTGCCGACAAGCCGCATTTCCTGCCGGTGACGCCGGCCGGCGGCCACGTCGAGGAGACGCTGCTGGCGCGCCTGATCCGGCGTCTGGGCAATGCCGACCTGGTGCCGCTGCATCGCATCGACCGCGGCACCGCCGGCGTGGTGCTGTTCTCGGCGAATCCGGCGACGCGCGCGCGCTATCAGGCGCTGTTTCGCGAACACACGATCGTGAAACGCTACGAAGCGATCGCGCCCGCGCTGCCGCAGCACATGTTTCCGCTGCTGCGACAAACCCGCATCGAGCGTGGCGAGCCGTTCTTCCGCATGCGCGAAGTCGAGGGGGCCGCGAATGCGCAGACGCGCATCGAAGTGATCGAGCAGGGGAGCGCGGCATGGCGCTACGCGTTGTTTCCGCTCGGTGGACGCAAGCACCAGCTGCGCGTGCAGATGGCCGGTCTCGGCGCGGGGATCGTCAACGACGACGGGTATCCCGCCTTGGGCGAACGCCGTGCGGACGACTACACGCGGCCGTTGCAGCTGCTTGCGCACAGCCTCGCGTTCGACGATCCCGTCGATGGCGCATCGCGCTATTTCGAGAGCTGCTTCAGGCTCGTTATGTGACCGCCGGGTTGACGTCGACCGGTGTCGGGCGCGCCTAGCGTGCGTCCAGCCGCTGCCCGCCGACGTGCACGCTGCGCGCGAGCGCGCCGCCGATCCAGTAGCACAGGTCGACCGGCCGCTGCGCATTCCAGACGACGAAGTCCGCGCGCAGGCCGACACGCAGGATTCCGCGGTCGGCGAACCCGAGTGCGCGCGCGGCATGCACGGTGGCGCCGCGCAGGGCTTCTTCCGGCGTCAGGCGCAGTTCGACGCAGGCCATGTTCAAGGCCAGCCGCAGCGACAGCAGCGGCGAGGTGCCGGGATTCATGTCGCTGGCAACCGCCATGGCAACGCCGTGCTCGCGAAACAGCGCGATCGGCGGCGTCTTCGTCTCGCGCAGCGCGTAGAACGCGCCGGGCAGCATCACCGCGACGGTGCCGGCCGCGGCCATCGCGCGCACGCCGGCCTCGCTGGTGTGTTCGAGATGTTCGGCCGAACGCGCGCCGAATTCGGCCGCGAGCGCGGCACCGCCAAGATCGCTGAGCTGGTCGGCGTGCAGCTTGATCGGCAGGCCGAGTTCACGCGCCTGCTCGAATACGCGCCGGGTCTGCGCCGGCGAGAACGCGATGCGCTCGCAGAACGCGTCGACCATGTCGGCGAGGCCCTCGCGTGCGGCGGCGGGCAGGATGCGCGTGCAGATCTCGTCGATGTAGGCGTCGCTGCGATCCTTGAATTCCGGCGGCAACGCATGCGCGGCGAGCAGGGTCGTGCTGACGCCGATGCCGAGTTCGCTGCCGATGCGCCGCGCGACGCGCAGCATCTTGAGTTCGCTGTCGAGATCGAGCCCGTAGCCGGACTTGATCTCGATCGTCGTCACGCCATCGCGCAGCAGCGCCTTCGCGCGCGGCAGCGAGGCGGCGAACAAGGCGTCTTCGCCGGCTTCGCGCGTAGCCCGTACGCTGGACATGATGCCGCCGCCGCTGCGCGCGATGTCTTCGTAGCTGGCGCCGTTGAGGCGCTGTTCGAACTCGGCGGCGCGATCGCCGCCGAACACCAGGTGCGTGTGGCAGTCGATCAGGCCGGGCGTGACCAGCGCGCCGCCGGCAGTCTCGACCCGGCTGGCGAGTCGTTCGGGCGCGTCGGGCAGATCCGCCCGCGCACCGGCGAAGGTCAGCAGGCCGTTCTTCCAGGCGAGCGCAGCATTCTCGACCAGGCCGTAGGCGCTGCCGTTGTCGTCCAGCGTCGCCAGCCGCGCATCCAGCAGCAGGCCATCCCAGGGTGGAGTCATGAGTTTTCGTTCCGGTGGTTCGCGGCGGGTGCCCCGACGCCGCGCTGCTGCGCGAACGGATCACGCCCGTGCAGGCTGCGCGGACGTTCGACGTGGCGGTGCCGGAGATCGGACATCGGCCGATTATCGCACCGTCCATCGATCGCGCAGCCTCCGGGCAGGCCGTGCAACCTGCACCCGAGATGACCGCGTGCCGCGCACCAGTGGAAATGTGGCCTGCCCAAGGCTAGCCTTCGCGCGCCCAACGGAGCCGATGATGAGTCCCCGAGTCGTGCAAGCGGAACACGCGTGGTTGCAGCAAGGCTGGAAGAACGATGTTGCCTTCGCGCTCGACGAGGGCCGGCTGGCCGCAGCGGGCGGGGCGGATGCCGCGCCGCGGGAAACGCTGCGCGGCTGGGTCGTGCCCGGCATGCCGAACCTGCATTCGCATGCGTTCCAGCGCGCGATGGCGGGTCTGGCCGAACGGCGCGGCAACTCCGAAGACAGCTTCTGGACCTGGCGCGAGGTCATGTATGCGTTTGCCGGGTGCATCGGTCCGGACGAACTGTGCGCGATCGCGGCGCAGCTGTATGTCGAAATGCTCAAGGCCGGCTACACGCACGTCTGCGAGTTCCACTACCTGCATCATGCGCCCGGCGGCAAGCCGTATGCGGACGCTGCGGCGATGTCGCTCGCGCTGATCGAGGCCGCCCGGGAAACCGGCATCGGCCTGACCTTGCTGCCGACGCTGTACATGACCGGCGGCTTCGACGGGCGTGCACTGTCCGAGCGCCAGCGCCGCTTCGGTCATGAGGTCGATGCGTACCTGCGACTGGTCGAACGGCTGCGCGCGCTGGAATCGACCACGCTGCGCATCGGCATCGCATTGCATTCGCTGCGCGCGGTGCCCGAGGACGCGATGCGCGCCGTACTCGCAGCCTATGTCGCAGGC
>DASWPR010000126.1:0-4746 GCA_036398455.1 Dokdonella sp. | reverse complement strand
CTTGAAGCGATAGACCACGAGCTTGTCTTCGCGATAGACCGCTTCCTTCTCGGTCACGCCGAAGTCGACGTCGTCGACCTCGCGCAGCGTCTTCAGCGCAGCGGCGAGTTTGCGCTGTGTCGTCAGCACTTCCTCGAATGCTTTCGCCGGTTCGATCTTGATCGGGCCCATGTCGCGTGCTCCCTAGCGCTCAGCGCTTCTTCTTCGCCTTGTCGGCCTTGGCCTGCTTCTTCTTGCGCAGCGCATGTGGACGCGATGCTCCGAGCGAAGCGTCCGCAAACTTCGCGATGCGCGACGCGAACGTGCTGGTCGCAGCGACCGCACGCTTGGCAGCGCGCTCACGCTTCGCCTTGCGCGGCTTCCTGTGGGTGGGCGCGGCGCGCATCGGCGCCGGATCCGGCTCGATCGCCGCGACCTTCGGCGTCGGCGTCGGCTTCGTGATCGCGACGACCTTTGCCGCCGGTTTCGGCTTCGCGTCGGCCTTCGGAACAGCCTTGGACTTGGACTGCGCACGAGGCTTGGCTGCGGCCACCGGCGCAGGTGCCGTGCGAGTCTCCTTGCCGACCGCAGCCTTCAGCGCGGCCAGTTCGCTGCGCAGGCTCGCCACTTCGCGCGCCAGGCTCCTGCTGGCGCTCTCGCCGCCGCTGCGCTGGCGCACTTCGCGGCGCAGCGCCTGCAGGCGCTCGCCGATGCTGTCGACTTCGCTGCGCGTCGGCATGCCGAGACCGGCCGCGACGCGTTCGACGTCCTGCTGGACCTGTGCGCGCACGCGCATCTGCGCATTCACCAGCGCGCCATAGATTTCGCGAAACTCCTGCGACAGCGCGATCTCGGCGTAGCCTTCTTCGGCGGCGTCGACCCACAGGTCGTAGAGCGCGCGCAGCGACTCGATCTGGCGACCCGGCTGCTCGCGCTCGCTCAATTTGCCTTCGAACAATTCGAAGCCGCGCTGGCTCGCCTTCAGCATCAGCGCGTTGTAGCGGCTCATCTGCTCCTGGTATTCGATCCAGGCGACCGCCGTCTTCTGATGATGCTCCTGGTGCTCGCGCATCAGCCCGAACGCCGGCAGGCTGAGCCATGCCTTCAGTTCGCCGAAATCGGCCGAGGGCATCGGCGGCGCGCCACGGAACGCATTCAGGGCACCGAACGCCTGCGCAAAGCCGTTGCCGAAGCCCTGCCCGGTCTGGCCCTGCATTTCGCGCAGCGCACGCAGCATCGGATGCTCGAACGAGGCCGCATCGACGCCCGGAATGCCGAAGCCCGGGCGGAAAAGCTCGCTCCACGATGGCATGCTGGCGCCATTGCCGGCTGCGCCGAGCAGCGACTGCATGAAGGCTGCGTAGCCCTTGGCACTGTCGATGACGCGATCGACCGTCTCGTTCTGCGTACCGCCGCCCGAGGCGAACAGGCGCGACCACTGCTCGAAGCCTTCAGGCCAGGGCGACGCGGCGACGCCGGGCATTGCCGCCGGATTGCGCGACATCGTCTGCCAGGCGTTGAGATAGTTGCGCGACAGGTCCTGCCACTGGTTCATCCAATCGGGACTGGGCGACTGACCCATGAGCAACCTCCAGCGTGGAACGCCTGTGCGGGAAGCGCATGATAGTGCACGGCCGCGACTGTGACATGGCAGCGATGCGGTCCCCGCCGCCTCGGCTCGCGTCAGCGCGATTCGCCGGCGCGCACCGCCCGCACCGGCGTAGAGCGGCTGCGCGTGTAGACGTACACCGTCGCCGGCGGCACGTTGCACCAGGCGAATCCGGCGCGCCGCACGGACAGGCCGAGTTCGCTGAGCAGGTCGCGCGGCAGCGGGTTGGACGGACCGTAGGTGAACTGGATCAGGGGCCGTTCCGGCCCGAGGACGGAAAAAACCGCCTGCAGGATGGATTGCTGCAGCGGCCGCGGCATCGCCAGGAAACCCAGGCCGCTGACCACCGCATCGACACCGTGGCCCGCACCGAAACCCGCCGCCTTGACGATTTCCGCAAGATCGCAGGCATCGCCGTTGACCACGCGCGCGTCCGGAAAACGCTGGCGCAGGAAGTCGGCCAGCTCGCCGTTGAGCTCGAGCACCATCAATTCGCTCGGCGCGATGCCGAGGTCGAGCATGGCCTGGGTGAACACCCCGGTACCGCCGCCGAGTTCGATCACGCGGCGGGCACCGGCCGGAAGCTGCCCCACCATCTGCTGCGTCAGCTGACGACCTGACGGCGACAGCGCCGCCATCGCGCGCGGATTCCTCAGCCACTGACGAAAGAACGTCCAGGCGGCGGGAGGCGTGGTGGTGGCGGAAACCCGCCTTGGGTGATCGCTCATGCAGCGGTCCATCGGGAAACAAAGCGCGGCATCATAACCTGAGGCAGCCGCGGCGCGATCTTCATTCCGCCGAAGCGTGCTGCCGATCAGCCGCTCGCCGTTGTAGAAAAAAGAAACCCCGCGACGACCAGGGGAAATCGTCGCGGGGCGGGTACGCTGGCGGCGGGGAAGGGGGAGGGGTGCGCCGCCAGCGCTGACTGGTGATCAGTGGTGGTGGTAACCGCCACCACCCCGATCGTAATAGTTCCCGCGGTGTCCGTTGTCATGGCCGCGATAGTCGCCGCCGCGGTAGTCACGACCGCGATAACCGCGATCGTAGTAGCCGCCGCGGTAGCCACGGCCATACGAACCGCCGTAGTAGACCGAACCACCGTAGTACGCCGGATAGCTGTAGTACGACGGGCCGTAGTAAGCGGGTCCGTAGTAAGCCGGCTCATACGCATACGCCGGTGCGGCGTAACCGTAGTAGCCGCCGCCACCCCAACCGCAATGGCGACAATCCGAATAACCGATGCCGATACCCGGCAGGCCGATGCCGATGCTGACGTGTCCGCGCGCAAACGCTGCGCTGCCGAACGTCAGACCCGTGGCAACCAGCAGGCCGATCAATACAGGGCGAAACTTGCGAAACACACTCATGGCATACCCTCCGAGGTATGGCTCGCATACTGCGGTGGAGCGGCTGAATCATGACTGAAATTTTCGCGCGCGAGGTTAAAAAAACGCTCTCGATTCATGAACGACGACGCAGTTCGTAGCAGTGGTGAATTCGCGCATTGCGGGCGAAGTCGAACGGGATCGTCGCTGCCGTGATGTCGCGCACATCGAAGCTGTGATGCAGTGCCGGATCGAGCGTGAATCGGCGCAGATTGTTCGAGAACAGCAGCAGGCCTTTCGGCGCCAGCCGTTCGCCGCACAGGGCCAGCAACGCGGCGTGATAGCGCTGCACGTCGAAGTCGTCGGCGCGCTTGGAATTGGAGAACGTCGGCGGATCGACGAAGATCAGGTCGTACTCGCCACGATCGTGGCGCAGCCACGCCAGCACGTCGGCCTGCACGATCTGATGGCGCGCGCCGCCGAACCCGTTCAGGGTGAAATTGCGCGCCGCCCAGTCGAGGTAGGTGGCCGAAAGGTCGACGCTGGTCGTCGAGCGCGCGCCTCCCGCGGCAGCATGGACACTGGCGCTGGCGGTGTAGCAGAACAGATTCAGGAAACGCGCGTCGCGCGCCTGCTCGCGTATGAGGGCACGCACGGGCCTGTGATCGAGGAACAGGCCGATGTCGAGATAGTCGAACAGGTTGACGCGCAGGGCCAGGCCGCCCTCCTCCACCCGCAGGAACTCGCCGCGATGCTCCATGCGTCCGTATTTCGAGCCGCCCTTGGCGCGGTAGCGCGTCTTCAGCGCGATGCGCTCGCGCGGCACCTCCAGTGCAGCGGCGGCCGCGCGCACGAGGTCGCGCAGGCGGTCGCGCGCGACCTGTTCGGGAATGTCCTTGGGCGGCGCATATTCCTGCACGTGCAACCAGGTTTGCGGAAAGTCCTGGTCGTGCCCTGCCGCGGCATCGTCGCGCCCGACGGCCGTAAAGACATCGATCGCGGCCGCGTATTCGGGGATATCGGCATCGTAGATGCGATAGCACGAAATGCCTTCGCGCTGCAGTCGCTTGCGCAGATGCTGATGATTCTTGCGGATGCGGTTGGCGACGGCCTGCGCACCCTCCGACAGCGCCTTCTCGACGTGTTCGCGCGGTTCGGCGGCAGGGGTGAGTTCGAAGATCAGCAGCTTGCATTCCAGCGCGCCGTTGTAGAGCACGTAGCGCTTGTCCGCGCGCAGGCCGAGCGCGTGGCCGAGTTCTTCCCCGGCCACGATGACGGCCGCGCGCCACCCCTCGAAGTGCGCGCGCAGCCGGTCGCCGAATGCGCGGTACATCACGGCGAGTGCGTTGCGCTCGCCGAGGCGCTCGCCATACGGCGGATTGCAGATCACCAGGCCCGGCAGGCCGGCGCCGGCCGGGCGCTGCAGATGTTCGGCGGAATGGCGTGCCAGCTGGACGAAACCGGCGACGCCGGCCGCCTGCGCGTTGCGCCTTGCTTCGATCAGCACCTGCGCATCGTGGTCGCTGCCGAAGAAGGCCGGCTGCAGCGCGCGCAGACCCTCGTCGGCGCGCACGCGCGCCTGCGCCCGCAGCGCATCCCACATCGGCGCATCGTGCTGCCGCCAGCCGAGAAAGCCGAAGTAGTCGCGCTGCAGCCCCGGCGCGACGCCGGCCGCCATCCACGCGCCTTTGATCAGCAGCGTGCCAGCGCCGCACATCGGGTCGTCCAGCGAACCGCCCGCCGCTTGGATCGCCGGCCAGCCCGCACGCAGCAGCATCGCGCAGGCGAGGTTTTCCTTCAGCGGCGCATCGCCCTGCCCCTGGCGCCAGCCGC
>DASWPR010000125.1:0-9649 GCA_036398455.1 Dokdonella sp. | reverse complement strand
GAGCGGCATCTTTCGGCTTGTAGATCGCGACTTCACCGAAGCCGCCGACGTTGATCCAGCGATCGACCTGCGCGTCGCGCGGTGGCGGCGCCTTGTGTGCTTTGGGTTTGGCGGGCTTGTTCGTCGAGGTGGCCGCGACATGCGCAGCGGGCGCGTCAGCGGCGAACGAGAAGGGCGAAACGCACAGGGCGGACAGCGCGACAGCGATCAAGCGGATGGGGCGGATCAAGCGGTAAGTCCTGCGAGGTTTCGCGCACGCTAGCCGATGTCGCCGCGGGTGTCACGCCACGAAACATGAACGCTGCGGGCGCAGGCCAGGCCGCTCGCAGCGCCGAGTCGATCAGTGCGGCGGATTTTTTTCGTCGGCCTGCTGCCGCGCGAGGTCGTCGGCATGCAGCTCGAACCACATCGCATTGAGGATCGCGAACGCGCAGGCGAGGCCAAGGCCGAGAATCCAGCTGAAGTACCACATCGTCGATCTCCCTCAATACAGGTTGTGCGATTGTTTGATGTGCGCGAGCGTCACGCGGCCGCGCAGCACGTGATAGACCCAGCTCGTATAGGCGAGGATCAGCGGCAGGAAGATCACCGTTGCCAGCAGCATCAGGCCCAGCGTGGTCTTGCTGCTCGACGCGTCCCATATGGTCAGGCTGCTGCGCGGATCCAGGTCGGAAGGCATCAGGAACGGGAACAGCGCGAAGCCGGCCGAGAAGACCGTTCCGGCGACGGCGCTGCCGCTGGCGACGAACGCCGTCCGGTGGCGTCCGCGCGTCGCCAGCAGCGGGGTCAGCAGGGCGGCGACGATCGCGATGGCGGCGGCGACGCAGGCCCAGAAGCCGAGTGGACCATCGGCCAGCCAGCTGCCCGCATGCTCGACCTGCTTGAGCAGCGGGTTCGACGGCCCATCGACGACGGCGTGTCCGACGATTGCGTAGCCCTTCACGCCGAACGCGAGCCATGCGCCGGCGATTGCGTACAGAGCCGCGAACACCGGCGCGAACACGCGCAGCAGGCGCTCGGCGCGACGTGCGATGAGGTCGTCGGCCTTCAGCGCCGCCCACGCAGCGCCATGCGTCAGGATCAGCGCCACCGAGACCAGTCCGGCCAGCAGCGGGAACGGCCGCAGCAGCCCGATCAGGCCGCCTTCGTAGGTCATGCGCAGCGTGTCGTCGTAGCGGAACGGCACGCCGAGGAACAGGTTGCCGAACGCGACGCCGAAGATCAGCGTCGGCACCAGTCCGCCGACGGTCAGGATCCAGTCCCAGCTTTCGCGCCAGCGTGTCGAGGTCAGCTTGTTGCGGAAGTTGAAGCCGACCGGTCGCACGATGAAGGCGAGCAGCACCAGCAGGATGGCGAAGTAGAAACCCGAGAACGACGCTGCGTAGAGCAGCGGCCACGCCGCGAACACCGCGCCGCCGCCGAGAATGATCCAGACCTGGTTGCCTTCCCAGGTCGGTTCGATCGTCTCCAGCAATGCGCGGCGCTCGTCGTCGTCGTGCGCGAGCACGCGCAGCAGGGAGGCGATGCCGAGATCGAATCCATCCATGATCGCGAAGGCGGCGAGCAGTACGCCGAGCAGCAGCCACCAGACCAGGCGCAGGGTTTCATAGTCGAACATGGTGATCGCTTCCCGTTCGTTCTGTTTCAGGGGTGCGCAGTTCCGGCGTCTGCCGGAAGAACGAAAGTGGCTGTCGCTGCGTCGTCATGCGGTCGCGCTCGCCAGCGCATGCGGCGGTTCCGGCGCCAGCGGCCACATGCCGAGGCCGTCCGGTCCCTTGCGCGCGTACTTCAGCATCAGCATCGCATCGACGACTGCCAGCGCGGTGTAGAAGATCACGAAACCGGCGAGGCTGGTCGCGACCTGTGCCGCCGACACCGACGATACGCCGAGCGCCGTCGGCAGCACGCCTTCGATCGCCCACGGCTGGCGCCCGTGTTCGGCGACGATCCAGCCGAGCTCGATCGCAAGCCAGGGCAGCGGCAGGCTGCACAGGGCGGCCTTGAGGTACCAGCGGTGACGGTCGAGCTGGCGCGTCGCCGACAGCCAGAACGAGAGTCCGAACAGCGCGATGAACCACAGTCCGCAGCCGACCATCAGGCGGAACGACCAGAACAGCACCGGCACATTCGGGATCGTGCTGTCGGCGGCCTTCTGGATATCGGTCGCGGTCGCCTTGGCCGGGTCGTCCAGCACGCGCTTGAGCAGCAGCGCATAGCCGAGGTCCTGCTTGTGCGCTTCGAATTCGGCGCGCGCCTGTGCATCGTCGCGGTTCGCGTGCAGCGTCTGCATCGCGCTGTACGCCTTGATGCCGCTCTCGATGCGTTTGCGCGCATCGGCCACCAGTTCCTTGATGCCGGGCAGCACGCCGTCGAGCGAGCGCGTGCCGATGATGCCCATGACCCAGGGAATATGGATGGCGAAGTGCGTCGTGCGCTCGGCGACGTCGGGGAAGCCGAACAGGGTGAACGAGGCCGGCGCCGGCTCGGTCTCCCACATCGCCTCGATGCCGGCGAGCTTCATCTTCTGGTTTTCCGAGACCGTGTAGCCCGATTCGTCGCCGAGCACGACGACGCTGAGCGCCGCCGCGAGGCCGAAGCTCGCCGCGACCGTCATCGAGCGTTTCGCGAACTCGATGTTGCGGCCCTTGAGCAGATACCAGGCGCTGATCGACAGCACGAACATCGCGCCGAGCACGTAACCGGCGCTGACCGTGTGCACGAACTTCGACTGTGCGACCGGATTGAAGACGACCTCGCTGAACGAGGTGACTTCCATGCGCATCGTATCGAGGTTGAAGGTGCTGCCGACCGGATTCTGCATCCACGCATTGGCGATGAGAATCCACAGCGCGGAGAAGTTCGTGCCCAGCGCGAGCAGGAAGGTCACGATCAGGTGCTTGACGCGCGTGAGCTTGTCCCAGCCGAAGAAGAACAGGCCGACGAAGGTCGCTTCGAGGAAGAAGGCCATCAATCCCTCGATCGCCAGCGGCGTGCCGAAGATGTCGCCGACGTAGTGCGCGTAGTAGGCCCAGTTGGTGCCGAACTGGAATTCCATGGTGACGCCGGTGGCGACGCCCATCGCGAAATTGATGCCGAACAGCACGCCCCAGAACTGCGTCATGCGTTTCCAGATGTCACGCCCGGTCATCACGTAGACCGCTTCCATGATCGCCAGCATCCACGACAGGCCGAGCGTGAGCGGTACGAACAGGAAGTGATACAGCGCGGTCAGCGCGAATTGCAGGCGCGACAGCGCGACGACGGTTTCATCGATCATGCGGGGCCTCGGCGGCAGGGGCGAGCAGGTGCTGCTGGATCGCAGCGGGAGCCGTATCGGCGCGTGGCTGTGGGCGGATGCAGATCACCCACAGCAGGGTCAGCAGTACCAGCTTCGCGACGACGATCGCCGCGAATTCGAGACCGAAGCGCCGGCCGCGCTGACCACGAAACCAAGAGGACGCAACATGCTGCATCGGGAAGTCCTTTCTGGCCGCACAAAGTGTACGCGTTCGCGGCGCCTCGGGCGCGTGGTCGCTTGTCGCAAGCGGACGCCGGCGATGGCCGGCGCGCAGGCGCGGGTTCGGGCCAGTACGAGAGCGCTGCGCGGAACGGGGTGTGGCGGCCCTGCGCTGCAGCCGCAGCCGCAGCGGCACGGCGACGGTCAGCTGTCCGGCTGCTCGACGTCGTAGTACTCGAAAATGAGATGGATGCGCGACGTCGTGCCGGCGTTCCGCACCGCGTGGCGGCCGAGGTTGTTCACTTCGTAGGCCTGGCCGACTTCGAAATGATGCTCGTTCGGATCGACGAAGAACGACACCTGCGCATTGGTCTGGATCGGAATATGGATCTTGTGCGGCCAGCGTGCCGCCGGGTTGGCGTCCACATGTGGATGGATGACTCCGCCCGGCGCCATCCGCGCCAGCATGATGCGCGGGAATGCGCCTTGCCTGTAGCCGTAGGGGGCGACGGCCTGCGCCAGCAGCGGCTGGATGCGCGGCTTCCATTCCTGCCATATCGGCGTTTCATAGGACTGGCGCCAGTCCGCGAAGCTGGAGACGAATCGAAACACGATGTGCTGCGTGCGATCGAGCGCATCGAACTTGTTCGGCTTGGCCGAATTCTCGCGTTCCCAGGTTTCCTCGGGGATGGCATCGATTTCCGCGACGATGCCGCCGAGCGCGATCGGGCCGAGGAAACGGACGCTGCTGGTCTTGCGTGGATTAGCTTGCATGGCGCTCGAACCGGTAGTTGAACAGGGCGAGGTCGGTCTGGTACTGCGCGCCGACCAGGTCGACCAGCTCCTCGTCATAGTACGACCAGTACGGATTGTGCGACGACGCGTTCACCTGTTCCAGCGTGGCCGCAGCGATGCCGAGGCGCGCGCAGATTTCGTCGTAGGATGTCTGCATCTGCTCGGTCCGGCCGACGAAATCGACCAGCAGCCGGCCATCGGCATCGGTCAGCAGCTCGTGCTGCGGCCGGTACAGGACGCGCTCGAGCGGGCGCAGTTCCTTCACCACGTACTTCATGAAGGCGAGCGGCGACCGTTCGAAGTGGCCGGTGTCGCGGCTGACGAAAGCGCAATAGGAGACGAAGCGATCGAACGGGTTGCGCACGAAGGCGAACTTGAAGTAGTCGTCGAACATCGGCGCGCCGAGCACGGGCTTGATCTGCAGGGCGCTGATGTGGCCGTGCGTGATGTTTTCCAGTTCGGGAAACGCAAAGCGCTTGCGCTCGAACAAGCCGACCTGCTCGAGATCGTCCGGCCCGAGCAGCGCGCGCAGCGCCCGCCGCACCGAGTGGGTGCCGGTCTTGGGTACGGCGAAAAAGATGAAACGATGCCGGTGCGAGATGATCAATGCGTGTGCCCTTCGGCGTCGGCCAGCGCCGCGAACGCCGAGCGCGTCAGGTTTTCCGGCACGTCTTCGGTGCACACGACATCGTCCTCGATGCGGATGCCGCCGTACTTGCGGAACGCGTCGACCTTGCTCCAGTCGACGTCCTTCGCCGTCGGCTTGTTCTTCACTTCGGCCAGCAGCAGATCGATGAAGTACAGGCCCGGCTCGATCGTGACGACCATGCCCGGCTCCAGCGCGCGCGTCATGCGCAGATAGGGATGACCGGGCGGCCGCGCAATCGTGCCGCCGCTGTCGCTGGCCTGGAAACCGGCGACGTCGTGCACCTGCAGGCCGATCGGATGGCCGAGTCCGTGCGGGAAGAATGCGCTGGAAAGACCGGACTCGACCGCGCCTTCGGCGCTCGTGCGGATGAAGCCGTACTCGCGCAGGATGCCGGCGAGCACATGGTGCGCATGCAGGTGCAGCTCCGGATAGCTCTGGCCCGCGCGCACCTTGGCGGCGAAGCCCTGCTGGGCAGCGTCGACGGCGTCGATCAGGGCCTGGAATTCACCGGCTTCGTCGGCCGCATGGGTGCGCGTGATGTCGCTGGCATAGCCATGGAAGCTCGCGCCGGCGTCGATCAGGAACGAACGCATCTGCGCCGGCGGCGCGTGGGCGAGTTCGGTGTAGTGCAGCACCGAGCCGTGTTCGTTCAGTGCCACGATGTTGCTGTAGGGCAGGTCATTGTCGGTCTGGCGTGCGGCGGCCAGATAGGCGACGTGAATGTCGAATTCGGACTGGCCGGCGCGGAACGCGCGCTGCGCCGCCCGGTGCGCACGCGCGCCGATCTTGCTGGCGACGCGCATCATCGCCAGTTCGTATGCGGTCTTGTAGCTGCGCTGGTAGTGCAGGTAGTTGAGCACGTCGACCGGATTGTTCGGCACGAAGCCGTCGAGCGCCGCGCCGGCCTCGCCGATGATCGCGCAGCGACCGGCGTCGTTCGGCAGCAGGACGCGCGCGTCTTTCGCTTCGCGGATGATCGCGATGTCGAAATGATCGACCCAGTAGCCGGCCGGCGCTTCCGGAACCACGTGCCAGTAGTCGTGCGGCTGCAGATAGATCAGCTGCGGCCTGCGCCCGGGGGTATGCACCAGCCAGCAGCCGGGTGCCTTGGTCACCGGCAGCCAGTGCTTGAAATGCGGATTCACCGCGAACGGATACGGGCGGTCGTCGAGGAACTGCGACGCCGGCTGCCCGGCCGCGATGACCAGGTGATCGTAGCCGCCGCGCAGCAGCGCCTTCTCGCTGCGCGCGATCAGTGTGGCGAGGTGTTCGGCGTACAGCGGGTGCAGGTCGGGATGCTGGGTGTCCATGCGGGATCCTTGGCTATCCCGCGATTGTGCCCCGGCCGCTGCCTTCGTAACAGCCGCGGCGGCGCGCGCGCACCGCGCGGCAATCGCCGTCGCCCTCAGTCGCGCTGCGTGCCGGCTGCACCGTCGAAGCCGTCGGCGAAGATCGAATCCCACGGAACCAGCACGGTCGCCGCGGTCGAACGCATGAACGTCGGGCTGACGGCCTCGATCTCGATCGTCGATGCGGCCTCATTGCCGTCGCGCGTCAACTGGCCGACGAAGTACGCGGTGTTCGGCGTGCCGCCGAGCCAGCTCGCGCTGCCGTCCGCGTGCCGCTGCAGCACGCTGTAGGAATTGACTGCATCGGGCGACGCGCTCCATTGCAGGCGCAGGGTCGCGCTGTCCGGCGTGATTTCGTTCTTGCCGACCAGTTGCACGTCGCCCGGCGGCGCTGGCGTCGGCGGCGCCGATGCGTACACGCCGAGGCGGCCGATATGCATCGTGTACGCCTGCGAGGCCGCCGCGGGATTCACACGCAGCGAGATCGCCGCCAGCGTGCGTCCGGCGTAGGCCGCCAGTGCAAAGGTGCGCACATCCCAGCCCGCCTTCGTCGCGGCGCCGACATCGAGATATTCCACCGTGGCCGGCGCGTCCTCGAAGGTCAGCCCGACCTGCAGATAGGTCGGACCACTCGCATCGACGGGATCGTAGGCGATCACGAAAAGGCTGTCCGCGTCGAGTGCGAGACGAGTCTCGTACAGGGTGATGTCGTTGACCGCATCCAGCGTACCGGAGAGCTTCAGCGACGTGCCGCCCCAGTACGACTCGCTCCAGTCCATCGCCGGCGTCAGCTTGCTGCCGCTGCTGCGCACGATCCAGCGCCAGGTCGGCAATACGTCCTGCAGGCTGAGATTGTTCCATTGCGCGCTGGACACGCTGACGCCGTCGATCGCGTACAGGCTGCCCTGGCCGGTATTGAAGTTGGTCACGAATGGCAGCGCGGCGATCGGCGACGTCGCCGGGATGTAGTTCGCGATGCCTTTCCATGCGGCCGTCGTCGTCGTATTGCTCGGATCGCCGTTCGGACCGACCCACATGCGGTTGTCGCGCGTGTAGAAGTTCGCCACGCTGGTGGATGAGTTGAAGGTCCATTCCGGGCGATACAGGCCGAGGGAAGCGACATGCGGCGAGCCTTCCGGAAACAGCCCGTTCCAGTTGACGTTCGTGTTGTAGCCGTTCGATTCGACGTCGGCGCCCGCGTTCAGCTCATACGGGCTGCGTCCGAGCGTGGTCGCGAGCGCCGCCGAACTGGCCAGGCCGCCGGTGGTCCAATTGAAGTTGAGGAACATGTCGTTCGAGACGACGTTGCTGCCGTCCTGGAAGAACATCTGGTTCTGCGCATCGAGCGCGTTCTGGTAGGAGATCGCGCCGCTCTGCGTCATCGAGTCGTACCAGACGATGCGCAGGGTCGAATGCGCCTGGAAATATTCCAGCATCGCCTGCATGTCGCTCGCCAGCGCCGCGTTGCCGCCCGAGGTTTCCTGGTTGATGAACCAGCCGTCGAAACCGTAGTACTCGGCCGCCTGGATCATCTTGTCGGCAACCGGGAAGGTGTCGCCGTCGCGCTGCACGAAGTCGCGCACCCACTGGATCTGCCCGCCGAACGCGTTCGGCGGCAGGTAGACGTTGCCGAGCACCGGCACGCCATTGCGATGGCCCGCATCGATCACGGTCGGATTCGGCGCGAGGATCAGCCCTTCGCCGGCCGAACCGCCCCAGAACACCAGGTAGTCGACGTACTGCCAGTAGTTCAGCGCGTAGTAGCTCATCGTCGCCGTCCCTTGCGAGGGATTGAACGATGTCGGCGCAAACGCGACCAGCGAGGTGACGCGGCCCTGATCGGCCTGCGCGTGTGGATTGACGTTGAACGCCGGGTCGGCGAAGCGCGTGCCGAGCGCAACGCCGGCGCGGTTGTAGGGAGCGTCCGGGTCGGTGGCCGGATCCCAGGTCAGCAGGGTGTCCGGAAACCAGTAGCCGACGTAGGGCTGCCCCGGCAGGGTCTGCGCCGCCAGCGGCGAAGCGCACGCGGCGATCGCCAGCGATCCAATCCAACGCCATGGCCGCACGGACATCGTTCGATCCTCGGGAGACGGCCGCTGAGCGGCGGGGCGAGCCACCCGATCTTAAGATTCGCTATCGCGCGCCGGCAAGCGCAATCTGCGCAAAAATAGACTTTGTATACAAATTATGATGCGCTCGCCCTTGCACGCCGCCGCTGTCAATCGCGCCGCGTCTGCACCGGCGGGAATTCGCGCCGCAGCCAGTCGTCGAGCATGCGCTTCTCGAAACGCAGCGGATCGGACTCGCTCAACGTGCCGCGGTTGAGGAAGGACAGATCGCGCAGCTTGCGTTCGCCTTCGCGCAGGGTCGCGCCGTTCGCGTCGGTCAGCGTGAAGCGCAGATCGATCATCGGCGGGTAGATGTCGCTGACCACGCGGATGTCGTCCCACTGCGGTCCGCGCCACGGCTCGTAGCTGCCGGCGCGGCGGACGTCGGTAAAGGTCACCGCCAGATGCTCGCCCGGGGCGAGCAGGCGATCGCCGCGGCGCTGCAGGTATTTGCGCAGGTCGCCGAGCCACTGCTCCGGCGGCGTGCGGCCGATCGACGGTCCCGGCGCCTCGCGGACATCGGCGAAGTCGGCCGGGTTGGTCCAGTTCACCTCCACGCGGGAGGCTTTTGCCGCCGGCTCCGGCGTCGCCGCTGCGCCGAATGCGGCGAATGCGAGCAGCGCGCCGCTCAATCCCATGAATACGAGCCGACTCTTCGACCTGTTCATACGACACCTCTGGCTGGATTCGCGCCGCACACGGATGAAACGTCGTGACGCTTCGGCGGCATTCAACAGGACGCGGCAGCGCGCCGGAGCGTCGCCGGCCGCTGGCCGCGCCCGGGCGAACATGATTGAATGGCGTCCTGAAGCGGGGGTGCCTGATGTCTGGGCTGAGAGAGA
The DNA here is from genome assembly GCA_036398455.1 of Dokdonella sp. Taxonomy (GTDB): domain Bacteria; phylum Pseudomonadota; class Gammaproteobacteria; order Xanthomonadales; family Rhodanobacteraceae; genus Dokdonella_A. The sequence goes on along the minus strand of DASWPR010000125.1, from coordinate 449 downwards.
CCCTTCGAACCTGATCCGGCTGACCCCGGCGTAGGGAAGCTTCGATGCCGGCGCGCTGCGCCGGCACTCGATGCCCTCGCCTGGATTATTTTTCACGAGGAGTTGTCGATGAATGCCTTGCCCGCCGCGTTGCTGCGCGAAACCGCCGAACTCTCCGAAACCGTCACGCGGCCGATTCCCGGTTCGCACAAGATCCATGTCGAAGGATCGCGCGCGGACCTGCGCGTGCCGATGCGCGAAGTCGCGCTGGCCGATACGCCTTCGCTGTTCGGCGCCGAGCGCAATGCGCCGTTCGCCGTCTACGACACCTCGGGACCGTATACCGATCCTGCCTATCGCGTCGATCTGGCCGCCGGCCTGCCGGCGCTGCGCGCAGCCTGGATCGACGAGCGCGCCGACAGCGAGCGCCTGGCCGATTTCACCTCGCCCTTCACGCGCCGGCACGCGCT
>DASWPR010000124.1:0-6213 GCA_036398455.1 Dokdonella sp. | reverse complement strand
ACGCCGAAGCGGCGCGCCTCGTAGCTCGCCGCGCACACGACCGAACGCGCACCGCGCCAGGCAACGACGACGGGCCGTCCACGCAAGGCAGGATCGTCGCGCTGCTCGACCGACGCGTAGAACGCATCCATGTCGACATGCACGATCTTGCGGAGGGCGTCGTCGCTGCTCATCGGACCGGCGATCGTACCGCGCCGGCAGCGGCAACGAACGGGCCGCTTGTCGACGCTGCATCGGCGCCATCGCGCAGGCGCCGCCGCGGGCGCACGCGCGCGGCCGACGATTTCCTACGCCGCCACGCAGGCCGCGTCCATCGTCGCGTGATTGCCGCCCGGCGACCATGATCGCCTCGAAACGGGAGACGGCACATGGACAGAGGGATCGGTCGGCGATGGACCGGGAACGCACGGCGGCTGGCATGGCTCGGAGTGTTCGCGTGCGGCGTCATGCACGAAGCGCAGGCGGGTTCGGTCTATCGCTGTCTCGATGCGCAAGGGCAGCTCGCCTACCAGGATCGGGCGTGCGCGGGAACGCAGCAGGAAACCCGGATCGAACTGGCGGCGCTGCCGCCCGCGGCGGCCTCGCCGGACTACGGTCGCGGCGTGCGCGAACGGACAGGCGCGCCGGGCAGGCCGGGCGAACGCAAACGCCTGGCGGGCCGCATCCTGTCGCGCAGACCGGCATCGCGCGAACCGACATCGTACGAATGTCGCGCTGCCAACGGCGAAGTCTTCTACAAGCACGCCACGTGTCCGAAATCGATCCGGGTGCGCGCGACGGCGCGCGGCGGTCGTCGTGCGCAGGCGACGCAGACCGAAGCGGTCGCGGTCAGCGCCAGCGCATTGCCGCGCGCCGAGGCATGCCGGCGGCTTGCCGCTTCGCCCGTGCGCAGCGGTCACGAGCGTGACGACCAGGTGTCGACCTACGAGCGCAACCTGGGACGCGATCCCTGCCGCAGGCTCTAGGGTCGCCATCGCGCCGGGCGCGCGTGGTGCGATGATTTTGCGGATATGTAACGCTTCGCCGTTTACGATGGCGGCGACATCCGCAAGGAAATGCCCATGCGAGTAGCGGTCCTGATCTTGGCGAGTGCGGCGCTCGTGCTCGCCGCCTGCTCCAAATCCGAAGCGCCGCTCCCGCAGGCTGCACCGGCGCCGGCGCTCGAGGCGCAGGGACAGAAGGAGCTGGAGCTGTATCGCAAGCTGCAGCTGGAGAAGTCCTATGAGCTGGCCGCGCCGATCGGCAAGGAAATCGTCGCCAAGTACCCGCAGAGCGCGGCCGCCAAGGAAGTGCAGATCACCCTGGCCGACGCCAGCGCGAAAGCGGATGCGATCACCACGCAGCGCCGTCTCGAGCGCCTGTGGTCGTACCAGTCGGGCAAGGAGTCCGGCGGCGAGCAGAACACGGCGTCGATCTACAGCAAGGATGCGGTCACGGCGGAGCGTGTCCGCCTGGTTCTGCGCCGTCATTCCGCCTGGGGCCAGAGCGCCTACCTGTTCGGCAGCGGCAAGGGATTCGAGTGCGGCGGCGGCTGCAGCCTGAACATGCGTTTCGACGATCAGGCGCCCAAGCGCATGAAGGCCTACCTGCCGGAGACCGGCGAGCCGGCGATCTTCATTTCCGATGACAAGGCCTTCATCGAACGCCTCGACGCGGCGCAGGCGATCAGCATCGATGTCATCGAGAAAGGCCGCGGCGCGCGCACCCTGGTGTTCGAGGTCGGCGGCTTCGACGCGACGAAGTTTCCGCTGGTCAAGAAGAAATAGCGCGGCGTGGCGAAGCCGCCGCGCGGCGTGACGGCATTGCCGTCGGCACGACGCCCGCGCCGCTCGCGCGCGGCGGATCAGACTGCATTCGGGTCGCCCGCTTCCAGCTTCACGCCGGTCGCGACGATCTCGTAATGGCCCTTCGACAGGATGCGCAGTTCACCGCCGTCGGCGAGCACGACTTTCGCCAGCCGTTCGATGTGCGCATTGGCGTGGCTGGCCGGCTCGGCGTAGACATGCACTTCGTACACTTGGCCGTCGCTGCCGTGTGCGTGATAAAGCCGTTTCAGGATCACCGCTGCACCCCGGCACAAGGACGGATGAAAGAATTCGCGCACGGCGCCGGTCCGTTCCGCGGCGCGCGGTAGACTGCGCGCCGACTCACAGCCGCACCCGCTGGCGATCCGAATTCCCTGGAGATTCTCCGATGAAACGCATCATCCCGTTCCTCGCGCTGTTCCTGCTCGCCTTCGCACTGCCGACCTTCGCCGCCGACGCTGCGGCCGGCGCGGCTCCGACGGTCGGCCAGACCGCCCCCGATTTCCGCCTGCAGGACCAGAAGGGCGACTGGCATACGCTCTCCGGCGAGCGCGGCAAATGGACCGTTCTGTACTTTTACCCGAAGGATTTCACGCCGGGCTGCACGACCGAGGTCTGCACGTTCCGCGACGATATCATCGCACTGCGCAAGGCCGGTGCGGACGTGTTCGGCGTGAGCCTCGACGACGTCAAGTCGCATGCCGAATTCGCCGAGAAATACCACGTGCCGTTCCGCCTGCTGTCGGATGCGGATTCGAGCGTGGCGAAGAACTACGGCGTGCTGACCACCCATGTCGGCATGAGCTATGCGCGCCGCGAAACCTTCCTGATCGATCCCGAAGGCCGCATTGCGAAGCAGTACAAGGATGTCGACCCGAAGGAGAATTCCAAGCAGGTGCTGGCCGACCTCGCCGAGCTGAAGAAGGCGAAGGGCTGAGCGGACGCCGCCGGCGGGCGGACATCGGCAGGCCGGCGCAGGCATGGGCAGCTTTTTGCACAAGTATCCTCAGCTCGCGCCGGCAGGATACGCGTTGAAGTGTTGCGAATGAGTGTCCGCACCGCCACCCGGCAAGTACACGCCGACGCCCTCTCGAACCCGGCGGTCAAGGTAGCGAGCTTCCCGCCGCAGGTCGGCGCGGGCTGCCGCGTGCTGGTCCTCGGCAGCGTGCCGAGCGTGCGTTCGCTCGAACTGCGCCAGTCCTATGCCCATCCGCACAATCTGTTCTGGCCGTTCATGGGCATGCTGTACGGCGCCGGTGCCGAACTCCCGTATGCCGAGCGGATCGCGCGCCTGCATGCGGCCGGCATCGGCCTCTGGGACGTGCTCGAATACTGCGAGCGCGCCGGCAGTCTCGACAGCAGCATCGTGCCGTCGAGCGAAGTGCCGAACGATATTCCACGCCTGCTCGGGCAATACCCGACCATTGCCGCAATCGCGCTCAACGGCGCCAAGGCGCAGCAGGTGTTCGCAAAGCGCATCGCTCCAGCCATCGCGGAGGAACGCCGTGCGGGGCTGACACTGCTGGCACTGCCATCGACCAGCCCGGCGAACGCGTCGGTGGCGCGTGCCGTCAAGTTCGCGCGCTGGAGCGAAATCCTGAAATGGGCGCCGCGGCCCGGATCGACGACGAAGACCGCACGATAGCGGCCGATCGATATGCCTGGGCGCAGGAACGCGCCCAGGTGATGCAAGTCTTCATCCGTTCAGCTAAGCCCGTCGATACTGCGTTCCCACCACCATGTAGGGGAGTGTCGAAGATGAAGCAGCACTTTGTTCCGGTACTGGGCGCCGCGCTCGCTCTTGGCCTCGCCATCGCTGCCCCGCAGCGCGCGAGTGCCGAAGAAGCGAATCTGGACTGCAAGCTGCGGTTCTCGCTGACCGGCTGGTCCCTGATCTACAAGCACGCCGAAGGCCACGGCGTGGTGACCTGCGAAAACGGCCAGTCGATGCGCGTGAAGATCGAATCCAAAGGCGGTGGCCTGACCGCCGGCAAGTCGCATATCGACAACGGTACGGGCAGGTTCACCGATGTGCACAAGATCGCCGATGTGCTCGGCACCTATGCGCAGGGCGATGCCAGCGCAGGGGCGATCAAGTCCGGCACGGCGCAGGTATTGAGCAAGGGCACGGTGTCGCTGGCGCTTGCGGGCGCGGGTGAAGGCGTCGAGCTCGGCGTCAGCATCGGCGGCTTCACGATCAGCAAGGCCGGTAAAGAGAAGAAGTAGCTCTTCCGATCCAGAGGTCATTTGAACGGGCCGCAGCGGCAACGCTGCGGCCCGTTGCATTTGCGCCATTGACGCGCGGCGCCGGATCGTCGAGCCTCGGCCGTTCGATCGAACGGGAGAGGCTCGATGAAACACGGCTGGCGCGTCTGCTTGATTCTGTTCTTCGCTCTGTTCGGCATGGCACTGGTGCATGCCAGCGCGCCGAACGCACGCGATCTGCCGCCGGGGCTGCAGATTCCCGATGCCGCGCGGCCGGGTCCGGCCTTCGATGTCGAGCGCGCCACCGATGCCTATGTGAATCTGCTGTCGCCGGACCAGCGCGCGTCCTCCGACGCCTATTTCGAAGGCGGCTACTGGTTGCAGCTGTGGGGGCTGCTGTACGGTCTCGGCGTCGCCGCGATTCTGCTGCGCGGCGGCCTTTCGGTGCGCCTGCGCGATCTTGCCGAACGCGTCAGCCGCCGCCGCTGGCTGCAGACGATGGCGTATGCCCTGTTCTGGCTGCTGGCCGGTTTCGTGCTCGGACTGCCGTTGTCGATCTACGAAGGCTTCGTGCGCGAACACCAGTACGGACTGGCGACGCAGAACTTCGGCGGCTGGTTCGGCGACCAGCTGAAGGGCCTGCTGGTCGGCGTGATCGTGGTGCCGCCGGTGCTCGCGCTGCTCTATGCCGCGGTGCGTCGCGCGGGTGCGCGCTGGTGGATCTGGGCCAGCGGCGGCGCCTTCGTGCTGATCCTGTTCGTGATGATGCTGGCGCCGGTGTTCGTCGATCCGCTGTTCAACGACTACAAGCCGCTGCGCGCCGGCGCTGCGCGCGAAGCGATCCTGTCGATCGCTCGCGCCAACCAGATTCCGGCCGACAACGTGGTCGAGTTCGACGCCTCGCGGCAAACCACGCGGATCAGCGCGAACGTCGCCGGCTTTCTCGGCACCACGCGCATCGCGCTCAACGACAACCTGCTGGAGAAGACCTCGCTGCCGGAGATCAAGGCGGTGATGGGGCACGAGATGGGCCACTACGTGCTCAACCATGGGCTGCGCGGCACGGTCTATCTGAGCCTGGTGCTGGCGTTCGGATTCTGGATCGTGCACCGCGTATTCGACGCGCTGCTGGCGCGCTGGGGCGGCGGTCTCGGCCTGCGCGACCGCACCGATCCGGCGGCGCTGCCGCTCGCCGTCGCGATCCTTTCGGTGTTCTTCTTTTTCGCCACGCCGCTGTCCAATTCGATCATCCGCCAGATGGAGGCCGAAGCGGATGCCTTCGGACTCAACGCGGCGCGTGAGCCAAACGGCTTCGCGATGGCGGCGATGCGCCTGTCGACCTATCGCAAGATCAGGCCGGGTCCGCTCGAGGAAATCCTGTTCTACGACCATCCGAGCGGCTGGCAGCGCGTGCATGCCTCGATGCAATGGCTGAAGGAGAATCCCGACAATCCGACCGCGCGCGCCATTGCCGCCCTCCGAGCCGTCGAAGAGCCCCTAGCGCAGCCGTGCTGCAAATTCAAATTCGTAGCACTTTGCAAAAGTTAGCGGCATCGCCGAGCAGGGGCTGGCGGCGCGCGGTAGGATGCCTCGGCCCGCACGCCGCCGCTCTGCTGTCGGCGGCGCCGGGCGATTCAATCCCTTATCACAGGAGGCCGCGATGTCGCTCGGCAAACGTTTGGGTGCGGAATTCTTCGGTACGTTCTGGCTGGTCATCGGCGGCTGCGGCAGCGCGGTGCTCGCGGCCGCGGTACCCACGCTCGGCATCGGCTTCGCCGGTGTCGCGCTGGCGTTCGGCCTCACCGTGCTGACGATGGCGTATGCGGTCGGGCATATCTCCGGCGGCCACTTCAATCCGGCCGTTTCGGTCGGCCTGGTTGCCGGCGGGCGCTTTCCGGCGAAGGACCTGGTTCCCTACATCGTCGCGCAGGTCATCGGCGGGCTCGCCGCAGGCGCGGTGCTGTACCTGATCGCCAGCGGCAAGGCCGGCTTCGATGCGACCGGCGGCTTCGCCTCCAACGGCTACGGCGAACATTCGCCGGGCGGCTACTCGCTGCAGGCCGCGCTGGTCTGCGAGATCGTGATGACGTTCTTCTTCGTGATGATCATCATGGGTTCGACGCACGGCAACGCACCGGTCGGCTTCGCGCCGATCGCGATTGGTTTTGCGCTCACCTTGATCCACCTGATCAGCATTCCGGTC
>DASWPR010000123.1:0-1818 GCA_036398455.1 Dokdonella sp. | reverse complement strand
AGCCGTGACGCAGGTTCCGACGATGCCGTTCGCCTTCGGCGTCAGCGACGACGGCAAGGTCGTGGTGGGTGCGTCCGGCTTCTTCGACAATCCCCCCCGCGCGGCCTACATCTGGACCGAAGCCGGCGGCTCGCAGCTGCTGAGCGACTACATGGCCGCGCGCGGCATCGAAGTGCCCGCGGGCTGGACCTTCTCCGGCGCGTTGTCCGCAGTATCCGGCGACGGCTCGATGGTCGCGGGATGGACGCTGGGCGGCGCCAACGGCATGCAGTCGTTCGTCGTCACCGGCATCAACGGTCCGCTCGACGAGATCTTTGCCGACGGATTCGACGGAGCGGCGGCGCAGAATCCGGTGCCGGATTCGAGTTTCGAAGGGAGCATCAGCGGTTCCGGACCGTGGGACTCCACCTCGACCAACTTCGGCACGGCGCTGTGCACGGCGGATGTCTGCAGCACCGGTGGCGACACGGCGGGTGCGAACACCGGCAGCGCATGGGCCTGGTTCGGTGGCATCGCTGCCGCGGAAGACGCGTCGGTGTCGCAGTCGGTCACGATTCCGTCCGGCGGCCCCAGCTATCTGAACTTCTGGTTGTGGATCGGTGCGGTGAACGGCGGCACGTCGAACCTGGATGTGAGCGTCGACGGCACCGTGGTGGCATCGTTCCCGGAACCGGTCGATGCCGATGCCGGCTATGTGCAGCGTGGCGTCGACATCGGCGCCTACGCCGACGACGCAGCGCATACGATCGAATTCCACTACACCGAAACCGATGGCATCGCGTCGAACTACAGTCTCGACGACGTGACCATCGACGCCGCGCCGCCGGCAGCGCAGGGACCGGCCAGCCATCCCGCACGGCCGCAGGTTGCTGCGAACGCGCAACTGCGTCGCCGCTGATCGTTGTTTCGAGTCCCTCCGCCCGGAGGGACTCGTTTTCTTCATGCACGCCGCTTGACGGCGGCTGCGCTCACGTAGTCCCCGGCCGCAGCAGATAAGCCAGCGTATCGATGCTGTCGGTTATGCGGTCGAACGCCTGGGCCACGGCATCGGCAATGCCGCGTGCTTCCTCGTCCTTTGCGGCGGCGCCGATGTGCGCGGCGAGTTCGCGCTCGTCTTCGCGCAGCGATTCGATCGGCGCTGTCGAGCCGGTGCGCAGGCTATCGACGAGCGCTGCGAGGCTGGCGTCGATGCGGCGGCCGAATGCGAGCACGCGCTCGCGCTCGGGCAGCGCATGGGAATCGAGCAGCACGGCTTCCAGCGCCATGCCGGCGCGGACGAAACGGTTCGCATTGGCGAACACGCCTTCGGCCAGGGCGATCAGGGCGAGATTGCGCCGGGGCTCGCCGCGCAGGCGCTCCAGCGAGGCTTGCGCGTTCGTACGCGCGGCACGCGCCTTGGTGCGCGCGCTCATGCGTTCCGCACCGGCGCCCTCGAGCAGCGTCTTCAGATACACGCGATAGGTGTCGATCATCGTCGCCAGCGCGGGGCGTACGCGCAGGTGTTCCCAGGTCGGCCAGACGACGTACGCGGTGAGCGCGAGCGCACTGCCGGCCACGGTGCCGATCGCGCGCGCGGCGAACAGGTCGCCGGCGGGCACGCCGTCGAACGAGAACAGCAGCACGACGAGGCCGGTCAGCATCATCACGCCGATGCCGTAGTGCACGGTGGTCAGCAGGCGGAACGCGAAGGCGAACAGCGCGACCAGGACGACGCGTTCCCACACGCCGCCGAATGCGTAGTGGACCAGGGCGGTGACGAGGCCGAGGCCGAGCATCGTGCCGACCACGCGCAGCAGGCCGAAGCTGAAGGTGCCGGCG
>DASWPR010000122.1:0-9182 GCA_036398455.1 Dokdonella sp. | reverse complement strand
ACCTTCGCAATCGATTGTTGGTTCCAGTACGCCTGCAGGTGCGGGATCAGTATCTTCGTGTAGAGCACGGCTAGCACGGCGATCAAAATGAGGTTGATCGCGACCCACTTGAGGGTGTGCCAGATGGTGGTTTTGTGCGATCGCGTTCCTCGCGTCGCCGTACGAAGGTAGCTAGGCGCTCCGCCCGCCACATCGCGCTCAAGAATTGCGGTGTGAAACGCATCCCGCCGGGGCCGATCAGTTTCCCGCGTTGAATCTTCCATCCGTTCCACCATTCTGCAGGCAGATCGACGTGGCCGTCGATCTGCTGTTCCTTGACCATGCGAGCGCACCAGTTCAGCGGCGTTCGCGGTTCAACACAGGGCGGCTTGTCCATGCCGGACGCCTCCAAAAATAGCGTCTACGACGACAAGCAGCTTCCGTGCCATCCACCTTAAAAGTGCGCAATGCATATTATGTAAAATTGAAGATACTCGTAATCGTCGGCCCACCCCTCGATCTAATTACCCAATCCCCCCCACGGGCAAAAACACCCCAACCACCTCATACATCCCCGGGTCGAACTTCGCGAACGTCAGCGCCTCCTGAAGAAACGGCAGCGGTCGCGGGTCTTTGCGCATCGCTTCGTAGTCCGCGGCGCTTCGCCATTGCGCGTACATGGCGACCTTCGTTCCATCCAGGCTGCGGTGAAGCGTCGATGAGATGAATCCTGGGGCGCGGTTGACCAGGCCGTCCGTTGCGCGGGTCAGCATATCCACGAGCCTGTGCTGATTTGCGGGCTCCACGGTGAATACGTTGATCAGCGTAACGGCAGCGTCGGACATGATGTCTTCCGGGGTCGGTGGATGGGCAGGCTTGTTTGGGACAGGCGCATGGTAATGCGTAGCCATGCCGCGATCAGAACCCTTGAATGGCGATCGCAATCAGCACGGCCGCCTCCACCATCTCGGCCAGTGCTCCGGCGGTATCGCCGGTGAATCCGCCGATTCGCCGCAGGCATGCCTGCCGCCATACGAGCCACACCAGCACCGTCGCGACGACCGCGATCAGGCCCGCTGCCCCGAAGCACAGACTGAGCACGACGCTCGCGCCGAGCGCCCATGCACATGCGCGCCGTGGGGCTTGCATCAGCGCTGTACCAAGGCCTTGTTGGCGCGCATACGGCATCCACACGAACAACGCCGTCAGTCCCGCGCGCGCGAGCATCGGCGCAAGCAGGAGCGGCGCATACGAAGCACCGCGCAGACTCGCCAGCGCGGCGAATTTAAGAAGCAACACCAGCACCAGGGCGACCACGCCGGCGGGCCCCGAGCGCGGGTCTTTCATGATCTCCAGGGTGCGCTCGCGGTCGCCGAGGCCGCCGATCCACGCGTCGGCGCTGTCGGCAAGGCCATCCAGGTGCAACGCACCCGTCAAGGCGACCCATGCCGTTACGATCAATGCTGCGGACAACAGCGTCGGCGTGCCCTGCAGGACCCAGGCGAGTGTGCAAAGCAGCGCGCCGATCAGCCCGCCGACCAGCGGATACCACGCGACCGATGCGGCTTGCGCCGTCTTGTCGTCGAACGGCGACGCCGGTACCGGCAGCCGGCTCAGGAAACCGATTGCGACCTGCAGGCCGCACAGCATCAGCCTGCGACCCGCGGCGGCCACATCAACGTATGCAGCGATGCGTGCGGAACATCGATGCCGGCCATGTCGCCGTAATTGCGTTGTTCGGCGAGGCAGCGCAACAGGCGGATGGCGCCGCCATGCGTGACGACGAGCATGCGTACCGCGGTGGCGCGCTCGACGATCTCGTCGAGCGCTTCGCCTAGCCGCGCGCGAAACGCGCCGAAGTCTTCGCCGCCCGGTGGCGGATGCGCAACCGGATCGGCCCAGAAGCGTTCGAGTGCCCCGCCCTGCTCCTCGGCCAATCGCTCGATCGGCACGCCTTGCCAGTCGCCGAAATGGTATTCGGCCAGGCGGGGGTCGAGCTGCAGCGGCACTGTGCGCGCTTGCGCCAGTTCGCGCGCGAACGCTGCGCAGCGTTGCAGCGGCGACGACACGATCGCGTCCCAGTCGCGGCCGGCGACGGCGGTGCGCAGCTGCGTCCAGCCGGCGTCGGTCAACGCGTCGTCGAGTTGGCCGCGATAACTGCGCTGGCCGGTGTCGCCATGACGCAGCAGATCGAGCGCCATGCTCACGCGGTCGACACGCCGGCTTGCGCGAACGTGGCCATGTCGTTGTGCAGCGTGCAGGCCAGGCGCAGCAGCGGCAATGCGGTCGCCGCGCCACTGGCCTCGCCGAGGCGCATGCCGAGATCGAGCAGGGGTTCGGCCGCCAGCGCTGCCAGCAGGCGCGTGTGGCCGCGCTCGTGCGAGCGATGCGCGAACAGCAGCCAGTCGCGCACACCGCCATTGATGCGCTTGGCTGCCAGTGCGGCCGCGGTCGCGATGAATCCATCGACGAGTACCGGCAGGCCGGCTTGCGCGGCGGCGATATAGGCACCGCACAGCGCGGCGATCTCGAAGCCGCCGAGACGGCGCAGTTGCTCGCGCGCGGGCTGTGCATCCGCGTGCAAGGCCAGGGCCCGTTCGATCACCTTGATCTTGTGCGCTATGCCGGCGGCATCCAGCCCGGTGCCCGCGCCGGTCAGCGCAGCCGGTGTTTCGCCGAGCAGGATGCAGGCGAGCGCCGTCGCAGACGTGGTGTTCGCAATGCCCATCTCGCCGCCGATGAAAATCTGCGCCCCCGCCGCACACGCCGCGCGCACGCTGTCGGCACCCGCCGCCAGTGCATGCTGCAGTTGCTCCTCGCTCATCGCTGCCTGTTCGCACAGGTTCGCGCTCGACGGCGCGATGATCGCGCGGCGCACGCCGGCGATGTCACCGGGGTCGTTGACCGTCCCGAGGTTGACCACTTCGAGCGTCGCGCCGAGTGTTCGCGCCAGCACGCTGATGGCTGCGCCGCCGCCGGCGAAATTGCGCAGCATTTCGCCGGTGACGACTTGCGGGAACGCCGACACGCCCTCGGCGGCGACGCCGTGATCGGCGGCGAATACGCTGATCCAGACGCGTTCCACTGCGGGGCGCTCGCTGCCTTGCAAGGCAGCGAGTTGTATGGCCAGGTTCTCCAGAGCGCCGAGCGAGCCCGGCGGCTTGGTCAGTTGCTGCTGACGCGCGCGCGCGGCCTGCGCAATGTCGGCATCCGGCGTACGGCAAGGTTCGAGCAGCCAATCGGCGATCAAGGCAAGACTCCTTTCAAGGCCAGCGGCAAGCCGGCGGCGACAAAAATCACGTGTTCGCACTGCTGCGCCAGCGCCTGATGCAGGCGGCCCGCTTCATCGACATAGCGCCGGGTCAGTTCGCCCATCGGCACGATGCCGAGACCGACTTCGTTGCTGACCAGCACGATCTCGCCCGGCAGCGCCGGCAGCGTGTCGAGCAGCGCGGCGCGTTCGCGCTCGAAGCCGTGCAGATCCGAATCGCCGAGCATATTGCTCAGCCACAGTGTCAGGCAATCGACAAGGATGCAGCGGTCGTCGCGTGCATGCGCGCGCAATGCGCCGGCGAGCGCCCGCGGTTCCTCGACGCACAGCCAGTGCCGTGGCCTGCGCGCCTGATGATGCGCGATGCGTTCGGCCATCTCCACGTCCAGCGCCTGCGCGGTCGCGACGTAGACGACCTCGCATGCCGAGGCGTGTGCGATGCGTTCGGCCAAGGCGCTCTTGCCCGAGCGCGCGCCGCCCAGGATCAGGCTGCGCACGAGGCATCGACTCCGAGCCAGCGCAGCAACGCGGCCGTATCCAGATGGTCTTCGACCGCGTCGGCGAGGCGGTCGATGCTGGCTTCGCGCAGGGCGTGCAGGTCGATGCGTTCGGCGTCGCGCAGGCCGGCCCAGGCAAGCAGCGCCTGCAGCGCCTCGGGCGCATCGAACAGGCCGTGCACATAGCTGCCGAGCAGCTGGTCGTCGGCGGATCGCGCGCCGTCATTGCGGCCGTCGTCGAGCCGGCATGCGGGTGCCTGCATGGCGGGACCGCGGCTGACGCCGCAATGGATTTCGTAGCCGCGCACGGAGGCATCGCCGAACGCGAGGCGTCCATGCACGTTGTGCAGGTGCTTGCCGGCTTCCAGCGTCGTTTCCAGATCGAGCAGGCCCAGCCCTTCACTCGATCCGGCTTCGCCTTCGATGCCGAGCGGGTCGTGGATGGCGCGGCCGAGCATCTGCAAGCCGCCGCAGATGCCGATGACCTTGCCGCCGTAGCGCAGATGACGCGCGATGGCGTCGACCCAACCGTTCTCGCGCAGCCAGGCCAGATCGGCACGCGTCGATTTCGAGCCCGGCAGCACGATCAGGTCGCAGGATGGAATCACGGCGCCGGGTCCGATGAAGTCGAAGGCCACTTCGCGATGTGCGCGCAATGCGTCGAAGTCGGTGTGATTGCTGATGCGCGGCAGCGCCGGCGCTATCGCGCGAAGGCGCGCGTGCGTGGTGTGCGATGGCGCGCGCGGCAGCGCGTCCTCGGCTTCGAGGGCAAGGCCATGCAGATAAGGCAGCACGCCGAGCACGGGCTTGCCGGTTTCGCGTTCGAGCCAGTCCAGCCCCGGCTGCAGCAGCGCCCTGTCGCCGCGAAAACGGTTGATCACGAAACCGGCGACGCGTGCACGCTCGCTCGGCGAGAGCAGGGCCAGCGTGCCGACCAGATGCGCGAACACGCCACCGCGATCGATGTCCGCGATCAGGATCACCGGGCAGTCGACGGCTTCGGCATAGCCCATGTTGGCGATATCGCGGTCGCGCAGGTTGATCTCCGCCGGACTGCCGGCGCCTTCGACGATCAACGCATCGTACTGCGTCAGCAGCCGCGCGTGCGAGGCAAGCACCGCCTCGAACGCGATGCGCTTGTAGTCGTGGTAGCGGCCCGCGTCCATGTTGCCGATGGCATGGCCGTGCACGACGACCTGCGCGCCGATGTCGCTGTTCGGTTTCAGCAGCACCGGATTGAAATCGGTGTGCGGCGGCAGGCGACAGGCCTGCGCCTGCACCGCCTGTGCGCGGCCGATCTCGCCGCCGTCGACGGTGACCGCCGAATTCAGCGCCATGTTCTGCGGCTTGAACGGCGCCACCGCGACGCCGCGCCGTTGCAGCCAGCGACAGAGCGCGGTGACCAGCGCGCTCTTGCCGGCATCCGAGGTGCAGCCCTGCACCATCAGCACGCGCGCGCTCATTGCGGCACCACTTCATGCAGCGCGTGCGCGAGCCGCGCGAACGCGTCGTCGTCGCCCGGCAGGCCGAAACGCAGGCTCGACGGCGCCTCGAACACGCGCGTCAGGATGCCGCGCCCGGCGAGTGCGCGATGCAGCGATGCGGCGCGTTCGTCGACGCGCCATTGGAAGAATGCGCAGCCGGCAGCCGGCGCGAGTCCATGCTGCGCAAGCACGCTGGCCAGGCGCGCACTGGTGTCGATGAGGCGCGTGCGCGCCGTGTCGTGCCAGGCGCGGTCGAGCAAGGCATGCCGCAGCACGCAGCGCGTTGGTCCGCTCAAGGTCCACGGACCGAGTTGCTCGCGCAGGGTTTCCAGCAGGGCGGGCGCCGCGCAGACGAAACCTGCGCGGGCGCCCGCCAGGCCAAAGAACTTGCCTGCCGAGCGCAGCACGATGAGCCCCTCGCGCTCGCTGTACGCGCACAGGCTGTGGGCCGGGGTCGCGTCGATGAAGGCTTCGTCGACGATCAGCCAGCCGCCGCGCACCGCCAGGCGTTCATGCAGCTGCAACAGCGCGGCGACATCGAAGCGCTCGCCGCCGGGATTGTTTGGATGAATCAGTACGATGACGTCATAACAATCGGCGTCGTCGATCAGGGCATTGGCGCTGCGAGTCTCCACAGAATGCCCTGCGCGCTGCCACGCGTGCGCATGCTCGGCATAGCCCGGCGTGAGGATGCCGACGCGCGCCGCGCCGCGCAGCTGCGGCAGTGACTGGATCGCCGCCTGCGTGCCGGCGACGGGCAGCAGGCGGGGCGCAGCGTAGTAGTCGCGCGCGGCCTCGATCAGCCCATCATCGTCCTCGGGCAGCCGCTGCCAGACTTCGGCGGGCACCGGGGGGACCGGCCACGCGAACGGACTGATTCCGGTCGAGAGGTCGAGCCAGTGTTCCAGCGCGATGTCGTATTCATGCGCTGCCCGGCGCAGGCGGCCGCCGTGTTCAAGCATGCCCGCCTCCGCTCCTCACGGTCTCCCATGCAATTGCGGCGAGCACGGCCAGCAGCAGCCACAACGCGGTACCGCACCGGACCAGGCGCAGAGCCCGTTCGATGGACGAAGCACTCGTCGCGGCGCCCTCGCCTAGGTCCGGGCGCTCTTCCCAGACGCCGTGATACGGTGCCGCGCCGCCAAGGCGCACGCCGAGCGCCCCTGCCCCCGCTGCCATCACCGGTCCGGCGTTTGGGCTGTCCCAGCGGGGTGCTTGCCGGCGCCAGCAGCGCAGCGCGCGCCGGCCGTTGCCGAGCAGCGCGTAGGTGAGCGCGGTCAAGCGCGCGGGCACGTAGTTCAGTACGTCGTCGATGCGGGCCGCCGCCCAGCCGAAGTGTTCGTAGCGCGGCGTGCGATAGCCCCACATCGCATCGAGCGTGTTCGCCAGCCGATACAGCACGGCGCCGGGTGCGCCGAGCACCACGAACCAGAACAACGCGCCGAACACGGCGTCGTTGCCGTTCTCCAGCACCGACTCGGTTGCGGCCGCTGCGATCCGATCGGCATCCAGCAAGGCGGTGTCACGGCTGACCATGAGTGCGACGGCCGTTCGCGCCGCGTCGAGATTTCCCGCGCGCAACGCAGCGGCGACGGGCAGTGCGTGCTCGCCGAGGCTGCGCAGGCCGATCGTCAGGTACAGCAGCACGCTGCCGACCGCCGGCACCATCCAGGGCGACACCGACGCCGCAACGTGCACGCCGAGCCAGACGATCGCGACGATCGGCAACACGGCGAAACTCCAGGCGAGGACGCCGGCCATCCGGCGGTCCCGGTATAGCCGCTTTTCCATCCAGACGGCCAGGCGACCGAACGCGACGAGGGGATGCGCCCGGCGCGGCTCGCCCAGCCACGCATCCAGCGCGACGGCGAGCAACAGGGCCAGCGCCGTCGTCACGGCCGGAACAGCCGCGTCGCAGCGTCCGGATTGGACGGGAAATAGAAATGCACGAAGCTCGCGGTCAGGCGGCGCCGACGATAGACCGCCTCCCCGTCCGATCCGCGATTCGGATTCGACGCCGTCGCGATCGGCTCGGCCTCGATCTCGGCGCGGGCGTAGTGGAACGTGTGACCGCGCAGCGCGCCCTCCGGCAGATCCACGCCTTGCAAACCCAGCGCCGCCAACCGCGGCTGCATGGCCGCGCTGCCGCGTACGAGGCCGGCCATCTTCGCGCTGTTTCCCGCGCGATCGGCGAGCCTGTCGAGCGCGAACAGCAGCCCGCCGCATTCGGCGAGCAGCGGCTTGCCGGAGTCGACGTGCGCATGCAGCGCCGCGTGCAGATCGACGCGTGCCGCCAGAGCCGGCAGATGCAGTTCCGGATAGCCGCCGGGCAGCCAGACCGCGTTGCAGGCGGGCAAGGCTTCGCCGGCCAGCGGCGAGAAGAAGGTGATCTCGGCGCCCTCCTCGCGCAGCAGATCGAGATTGGCGGGATAGATGAAGCAGAACGCGGCGTCGCGCGCGACGGCAATGCGGCAACCGTGCAAGCGGCGCTGTGCGGCTGCTTGCATACCGGCACGAAACGACACAGCCGGCGGCAATGTGGTGGTCGCGTGCAACGCCCACGCATCGGCCAGCGCGTCCAGGCGCCGATCGAGATCGACGACTTCCTGCGCCGCGACCAGGCCAAGGTGACGTTCGGGCAGCGCGAGCGCCGCGTCGCTCGGCAGCGCACCGAGCCATTGCAGATCGCCGGGCAGGCTCCCGCGCAGCAGCTCGGCGTGATAGGCACTGCCGATCCGGTTCGCCGCAACGCCGTGCACGACGACGCCCTCGCGATAGTGCGCAAGACCGTAGGCGAGCGCACCGAACGTCTGCGCCATCGCCGAGCCGTCGATCACCGCGAGTATCGGCAGGCCGAACGCCTGCGCAAGATCGGCGCTCGACGGCGTGCCGTCGAACAAGCCCATCGCGCCTTCGACGAGGATCAGGTCGGCCGCGTCGGCGGCAGCGGCCAGCCGTGCACGCGCATCCGCAGCGCCGGTCATCCACAAATCGAGTTGATAGGCCGGCGCGCCGCTGGCGCGCTCCAGCACCAACGGGTCGAGGAAGTCCGGCCCGGTCTTGAACACGCGCACGCGCAAACCCTGGCGCGTGTGCCAGCGCGCGAGCGCAGCGGTCACGCTGGTCTTGCCCTGCCCCGATGCAGGAGCACAGACCAGCCAGGCGGGACACGCGCGCGACACGGTCATGGCCTCAGAGCTCGATGCCCTTCTGCGCCTTGATGCCGGCCTGGAACGCATGCTTGACCACGCGCATCTCGGTGACGGTATCGGCGACCTCGACCAGGCCGTCCGGCGCGCCGCGGCCGGTGATCACCACGTGCTGCTGCGGCGGTCGCGCGGCGAGCGCGGCGGTCACCTGTTCCAACGCGATGTACTGCTTGACCAGCGCGATATTGAGTTCGTCGAGCAGCACGAAGTCGTAGCTGGCATCGGCCAGCATGCGCGCGGCGACCTGCCATGCCGATTGCGCGGCGGCGATGTCGCGTTCCTTGTCCTGGGTTTCCCAGGTGTAGCCCTCGCCCATCACGTGGTAGTCGAGTTCGTCTTCGAAGCGGCGGAAGAACGCTTCCTCGCCGGTCGAGAAACTGCCCTTGATGAACTGGACGACGCCGCAGCGGAAACCGTGGCCGAGCGAACGCGCGAGCATGCCGAAGCCGGACGAACTCTTGCCCTTGCCGTTGCCGGTGTTGACCACGACCACGCCGCGCTCGATCGTCGCGCGCGCGATGCGGCGGTCGATCAGGTCCTTCTTGCGCTGCATGCGCTCGCGATGGCGTTCTTCCGGCGTCATGGCGTCGCGCTCCGTGCTCATGCGTGCGCCTGCTGCGAGGGCGTCGCGTTGATGGACGCCTGTGTGCATACGGGCGAAAACGGCAGACAGCAACGCGGCATGAAAAGCTCCTCGCGGAATCGGTTAGGGTCAGATCGGGCGAAGCTTCGGCTGCCTGCG
>DASWPR010000121.1:0-21947 GCA_036398455.1 Dokdonella sp. | reverse complement strand
CCCGCGACCGGAGAAGTAGTTCTGGTAGCCGGGCAGTTGCGACCACGACAGGATGTAGAACCTGTCGGTCAGGTTCTCGATGCCCAGGGTCAGCTTGCCGAACCGCTCGGTGCGGTAGTTGACCTCCAGATCCCACAGCGTATAGCCATGCGTGTGTTCCAGCGCGGCGGTGTTCTGGTTGAGCGTGCGCGAGAACAGCGTGGTTTCGCCCAGCGTCACGTTGCCGCGCTCGGAGAACTTCCAGCTCAGCGAGGTCGCCAGCTTGTTCGGATTGATGTCGTTCACGCCCATGTGCCGGTCGAGTGCGCCGCCCGCAAAGAACGTCGTATAGCCCATGATGCGCGAATAGATCAGCGTGGCCTTGAGGTCGTCGGTGAGGTTGAGGTCGCCGGAAAACTCGATGCCTTTGATCGTGACCGGCGCCCGGTTCATGACGAAATCGTTGGTCGCCGGATCCACCGACAGCGACACGCCGAGCTTGGACTTGGACTCGTACGCCGATGCGCTGAACGCCGCGCGCTCGCCGCGCCAGTTGACCCCCACTTCGGTGTTCTTGACGATGATCGCCTGCAGGTCGGAGATATCCTCGACCGAATGCCCCGGCGTGTTGATGTTGCGCAGCGGAATGCCGATGTTCGGCAAGGTGAAGCCCTTGCTCCACGACACGTACGTCGACCATTCGTCGGTAATGCGCCAGATCGCGCCGACGTTGGGCAGGTTCGCCTTGTAGTCGAGGCTGCCGCCCTGCACGAATACGCGGTGGCGGTAGTACGTCGTCGTATAGCTGTCGACGTCGAGCGTGCCGTCCTCGCGGCGGAAACCGCCCGCCAGCGTGACCGGGCCGACGTCCCACGACAGCTGCGCATACGGCGCCACGCTGCTGTAGTCCATCGGCGGCACCCACAGGCGATGCGTGATCGCGAGCTTCTGCTGCGCCGTATCCTCGACCAGGTCGACGCCGGTGTGCAGTTCGAGGCCGGCGATGCTGAAGATGTCCGGCCGCGTCCACGACGTACGCAGACCCTTCTTCTGCGAGTTGATCTCGGACTGGTCGACCAGAGTGCCGAGCGGCGCGATGTCCGGGTCCTGCTTGTCGTCGGTATTCTCGGGCAGATAGCGCATGGCCTGGCTTGCGCGGTACGCGTCCATGTTCAGCGTGCCGCCGAAGAAGTCGCTGTTCTGGTATTTCAGCGCCGCCTGCCAGAAATCGTTGAACGGCGCAAAGGCGCCGGGATTGTGGCCGCGCACCGAGGTGTCGGTGATGCCGAGATCGCGATTGCCGAGCACTTCGATGTAGTTGTCCTTGCCATCGATCTTGAACTTGCTCAAGGTCAGCTGCAGGCGCTGCGTATCGCCTTCGCCGAAGTTGTAGCCGAACTTGCCGAAGAAGTTGCCCGCCTCCGAATCGGCCACCGAACCGGACGGATTCATGCCGATACGGCGGCCGTTGCCGTCCCAGGTCATGCCGCGGTCGATGTACGACCCGGCCAGGTACATGTCGAAGTCGTCCTGCTTGTGCGCATAGTTCAGGCCAACCTTGTAGCCGCCGCTGTCGTCCTTGAATTGGGTCGAGTAGCGCGTCGTCAACTGTACTTCGTCGCCATCCTGGGTCGGCGTCTTCGAGATGTAGTTGATGATGCCGCCGGCCGCACCGATGCCCTCGGCCGCCGAGGGGCCGTTGATCACTTCGATGCGTTCGACGATGCCCATATCGGTGAAGGTGCCGTTGCGCGTGCCTTCGCGCAGCGGCGAGCCTTGCGGAATGCCGTCGAACAGGCGCAGCGCGATGCGTCCGCGCAGATTCTCGCCGGTGTTGCTCATCGCCTGCGAGGATTCGGCGTAGCCGGGCACGGTGCGTGCGAGCACGGCCGTCGCATCGTCGGTCAGCGACAGCGTGCGGTCGATCTCGGCTTTGGAGATCACGATGATCGCGCCGGGGATCTTGTCGACCGCCTTTGCGCTGCGCGTACCGGTGGTGACGGTGACGCCTGCGAGCTCGGTCGATTCCAGCTTGCCGGCGTCTTTCTTCTTCGCTTGGTCATCCTGCGCATCGCTGGCCTGCTCCGGCTGCGCGGAGGAGGGTTCGGCGGAACTCGCAGACGGACTCGTCTGCTGCGCTTGGGTGCCGGTGGAAACCACCGTCGCGAGCAGCAGGCAGCCGAGGGCGGCGCGCACTTGTCTGGTCATGTCGTGCCTCTTTCTTTTTGTCGATGACTTGAGAAACGGATCTTCGGTTTCGCAACTCGCCCGTTGCGTGTTCCGCGCCGACAGACAGCAGGAATGCGGTTGTCCATGCGCCGAGCATTCGTTCCGTGAACGCTGCGGTCCTCCCCGAGGACGCACGGAGCCTATGCGGACGGATCGCCAGATAGAACCGATCCGGACTATGTTCAGACTCTAGTTTTTGTTGCTTGAGTCACAACGACTTACGCCGCAGCGCAGCAGATTTCTCGGCTGCGCGTTGCTGCGTATCGTGTGTGATGCAACGAGAACGCCGCGGCGCGTGCGCGCGCACGAGGCTGCGAATTTCGCCCGGGCACTTCGGCAAGTGGCGGCGCCGCTCGGCAAATGCGCAGCCGCGCAACAGGGAGGCGACGAACGCGCCCTCAGCGGCGCGGCGCGGCGATCGGCACGGCGTTCTGCGCCTGCATGGCCGCGAGGCCCTCTTCGAGAAACACCGTCACGAGGCGGATGCGGATCGTCGAACGCGACCAGACCATGCCGATCTGGCGCGGCTCGCATGCCACCGGCAGCGCAATCCTCGCCAGCTGCAGGCCCTCCGGCCACGGTCGCGCCCAGTCCGGCACCAGCGATACGCCGAGCCCGCGATCGACCATCACCGCGATCGCGTTGAGCGCGTTGAGTTCGAAGCGTTCGTGCGGCGTGATGCCGGCCGCGCGCAGATACTGATCGGCCAGCCGTCCACCCCACTGATGCCGGTCGTAGCGGATCAGCGGCTCGGTCGCGAGCAGCTCGTGCGGATCGCGCCCGGCCATGCGCTGCGGCGCCAGCACCACCAATGGTTCCTCGCGCAGGAGTTTCCAGTCGCAGGTCTTCGGCAGCGTGTACGGCGCCTGCAGCACGACGGCCGCATCGAGTTCGCCGGCCTCGACCGCTCGGTATAGATCGGCCGAATAGCCGGGCTTGATGAAGACCTTGATCGCCGGAAATTTCGCGACCATGCGCGCGAGGATGTCCGGCAGCATGCCGGTCAACGCGGTGGTGCTGGCGCCGAGACGCAGTTCGCCGGCGAGCGAGTCGTCGTTGGCGACGGTGCGCAGGTCGTTCACATCGCGCAGCATGTCGCGCGAGCGTTGCAGGATGCGCGAACCCGCTTCGGTCACGCTGACGGTGCGGCCGACGCGCGCGATCAGCGGCGCGCCGAGTTCGCGTTCGAGCGAACGGATCTGCTGCGCGACGGCGGCCGGCGTGATGTTGAGCAGCCGCGCCGCGGCGGCCATCGAGCCGTGGTCGACGACCGCGACGAAGGTATTCAGGAACTGGGTGTCCACGTCGTTCTCCCCGGCACGAGTGCAGTCCCGCCGGCGCCGCGACGGCGCGCCATGTCAGGTCTGTGGCGCCTTATCGTAGATCGTCAGCCCGGCCAGCGAACGGGTCGGCGCAGGAAACAGCAGGCTGGCGAGATAGCCGATGACGATGCAGAGCAGGATCGAGATCGCCAGGTAGAAGTACGGATGGACGAGCTTCATCGACCAAGCCACCGTCGTCAGCAGCGTGCTCGACGCGATGCCGATCGCCACGCCCGGCGAGTTGGCCCGCCGCGTGAACATGCCGAGCGTGTAGGCGCCGGCGAAACCGCCGCCGAGCAGCCCGGCAAGTTCGATCGAGACGTCGAACAGCGAATGGATGTCGTAGCGCGACAGCAGCAGTGCCGCCGCGATCGCGCACAGTCCTGCAACGATCGTCATCGCTTCGGCGAACAGCACGCTCTTGCGCGCGTCGGGCTTCTTCACCAGCTTCTCGTAGAAATCGACCGAGGCCAGCGTCGCCACGCTGTTCATGATGCCCGACAAGGTCGCCATCGCCGCGGCGAAGATGCCGGCAATGATGAGCCCGGTGACGCCGGTCGGCAGCTCTGCCGCAATGAACAGCGGAAACGTCGCATCGATCGTCAGCAGCGGGTCCATCCGTTCCGGATGCGCCTTGTAGTAGACGAACAGCGCGGTGCCGATCGAATAGAAGATGAAACCGCCCGGAATCATGATCGCCGCGAAGGCCCAGATCGAACGCCCGGCCTGCTTGTCCGACGTCGTCGACAGCGTGCGCTGCATCAGCACCTGATCTTTCGGAAAGGTCAGCACGACGTCGAACAGCACGAGGAAGACAAAGCCCCACACGGTCGCCTTGGTCAGGTCGAAACTGAAATCGAGCAGCTTCATCTTGTGCTCGGCCATCGCCGTCGCATAGAACTCGCCGAAGCCGCCGCGCAGCTGGTAGATGATGAATCCGATCGCGAACAGCGCGCCGCCCATCTTCACGATGAACTGCACGAAGTCGGTCCAGATCACCGCCTTCATGCCGCCCATCGCGGTATAGATGATCGTGAAGCCGCCCATCAGCAGCACGCTCCAGACCACGTCGAGGCCGGTGATCGTCGCGATCGCCAGCGCCGGCAGGAACAGGATCACGCTCATGCGGCTGCCGATCTGCACGGCGATGCACAGCGCGCTCGCCAGCATGCGGATGGCCGGATGGAAGCGCGTTTCCAGATACGAGAACACGCTCATCAGATTCAGTCGGCGCAGCAATGGCACGATCCAGACTGCCACGAACATCAACCCGATCACCGCCACCAGGTTGTTGGTCAGGTACTGCCAGTTGGTCTCGAACGCCTTGGCCGGGATCGCGATGAAGCTGATCGAGCTGGTGCTGGCGACGTACAGGCTCACACCGGCGGCCCAGAACGGAATGCGTCGGCCGCCGACGAAGAAATCCGACGTCGAGGTGCGCTTCTCGCGCAGATAGAAATACAGCCCGATGCCGATCATCGAGGCCAGATAGACCACGATCACGACCCAGTCGAGCCAGTGCAGCAGCACCTTGCCGGATTCGACTTCGGCGATGCCGAACTCGGTCCGGTCCGCATGGGTGTCCGCACGCGTCCACGCCAGTCCGTTCTTCCACATCGAAATCGTGCGCGCACCGCTCGCCTGCGTGTCGGCCAGCGTCGCCCATGCGCTGGTGATCGTCTGGAAGGTCATCAGTTTCGGCGCGTCGTCGCCGGCACGCGTGACCAGATAAAGCATGTGAGCCTGGCCGATCGCACGTCCGGAGCCGGCGACGATCGTGCCGGGCACGGCCGTCTTTTCCGCCCAGCCGCCCTCGGCCGACCAGCGCAGCATGCGCTCGCCTGCAACGCCCTGCCCCGCCAGCGTCAGGAAGACCGCGCCGGTCTGCGCGATCATCGACGTCGGCGCGCCGGCACCGGGCCAGCCGGCGTGTTCGAGCCAGTGCGGATCGGGCGATTCCGGCTGGATCTGCAGCAGATGCGCGGCACCGGATGCATCGACGCCGGCAATGAACAAGGTTTCGCCGAGCACCGCACCCGATGCCTGCGTCAATTCATGCGGCAGCGGCGCGAGCGCATGTGCGGCCGGTACGCCCTGCTCCAGGACCACCTGCTCGACGCGATCAATGGCTCCCGCGCGCGCCGTCGCGCCGAGCAGCAGGTAAGCGCGCCGGCCGTTGCCGGCGACGGCAAAGATCGGCGCCGGCGGAATCCAGGGCGAGCGCGTCCACGCCTTTTCGTCACCGTCGAGCAGCCACGACCCGCTCGCGGCCAACGCGATCAGGCGGCCATCCACCACCGCCATGCCGGCCAGTGGTGCAGCGGCGGCGAGCGGCGGCAGCGCACCCGTCCTTACCGACACCAGGTTCTCCGCGCCGCAAGGCAGGGCCGCGCAGAGCATCAGCAGAAGACCTGCGAGGCGCGCCCACGCGGGTCGGCGCAGCCACGACCGCGGTGCGCACGCGCCCACCACGGACGCCGGCGCAGCGCGGATGCAAGCCGTCGGCGCGGCGGCGATCATCGCGCGGCATCGCCGGACGATGGAGGCAGCGCGCCAAGGCGCGTGTCTGCGTCCAGCGCAGCGGCGACGAGCGCCTCGGCGCGCTTGAGAAACGGCAGATCGATCATGCGGCCGTCGACGACGAATGCGCCGCGGCCCTGCAGCGCCGCCGTGCGCGAAGCCTCGACCACGCGCCGTGCCGCTGCCAGTTCGCCGGCACCGGCGCGGAACACCTCGTTCGCCGGCGCGACCTGACGCGGATGGATGCAGGTCTTGCCGACATACCCGAGCCGGCGCGCCATTTCGGCTTCCGCGCGAAAGCCCTGCATGTCGTCGAGATCGGAAAAGGCACCGTCGCAGGCGAACACGTCCGCCGTCGCAGCGGCCATGCGCACGGCGAACATCGCCGCATGGACGTTGGCCGCGTCGCGCCGCTCCAGTCCCAATGGTTCGAACAGATCGCCGAGGCCAAGCTGCAGTCCGGCCACGCGCGCGTGCGCAGCGGCGATCTCCGGCGCAGCGCGGAGCGCGGCCGGCGTCTCGATATTGACCAGCAGACGGATCGGCTGCTGCACGCCGTTCATGCTCTCCGCATGCTCCAGCGCCGCGACGGCGGCCAGCACGTCGGTGCCCGATTCGACCTTCGGCAGATTGATCAGCGCGACAGCAGGCGCCGCGAACGCGGCCAGATCCGCTTCGAAGTGCGCCGTGCGCAAGCCATTGACGCGGACGATGATCAACTTGGCCGCATCGCGCGCAGCCGGCGTGCGCAGCAGGGCCGCGACCAGCGCGCGAGCTTCCGTCTTGCGCGGCTCGGGCACCGCGTCCTCGAGATCGAACGAAAGCGCATCGGCGTCGCTGGCGAGCGCCTTCGCGAACAGCTCGGGGCGCACGCCCGGCACGAACAGCTTGCTACGCATGGGTCGCAATCGTCATGGCGCGCAGTGTGCGCATTGCGCGCGCAAAGAAAAGTCGCCGGTTGCAGTTTCAGACGATACTTTTCGTGATGACCGCAGCGGCCGGACGAAAGCAGGCCGGCGCTGCAGCGCGGCCGCTTATGCGCGCGCCGTATACCGCCGTGCGACATACTCCTCGACCACCCCCACGAACTCGTGCGCGATGTTGTCGCCGCGCAGCGTCATCGCTTTCTGGCCGTCGATGAAGACCGGCGCCGCCGGTGCTTCGCCGGTGCCGGGCAGCGAGATGCCGATATCGGCGTGCTTGGACTCGCCCGGACCGTTGACGATGCAGCCCATCACCGCCAGCGTCAGGTTCTCGACGCCGTCGTAGCGCAGGCGCCATTCCGGCATTTTCGCGCGCACGTGGTCCTGCACGGTCTTCGCCAGTTCCTGGAACAGCGTGCTGGTGGTGCGTCCGCAGCCGGGACAGGCGGTCACCAGCGGCGTGAACGCGCGCAGGCCCATCGTCTGCAGCAGTTCCTGCGCGACGATGACTTCGCGCGTGCGCGATTCGCCCGGTTCCGGCGTCAGCGAAATGCGGATCGTGTCGCCGATGCCTTCCTGCAGCAGCACGCCGAGCGCGGCGGTCGAGGCGACGATGCCCTTCGAGCCCATGCCGGCTTCGGTGAGGCCCAGATGCAGCGCGTAGTCGCAGCGCGCGGCGAGATCGCGATACACCGCGATCAGCTCCTGCACGCCGGATACCTTGCACGAAAGAATGATGCGGTCGCGTGCGAGGCCGAGTTCTTCCGCGCGCGCGGCCGAATCCAGCGCCGAGCGAATCAGCGCCTCGCGGCCGACGCGGGCGGCGTCCCAGGGCACGGGGCGCGCATGGTTCTCGTCCATCAGGGTCGCCACCATCGACTGGTCGAGCGAGCCCCAGTTCGCGCCGATGCGCACCGGCTTGGCGTACTTCAGCGCGGTCTCGATGATCGCCGCGAACTGGCTGTCTTTCTTCTTGCCGAAACCGACGTTGCCCGGGTTGATGCGGTACTTCGCCAGTGCCTCGGCGCAGGCCGGCTCGCGTTCGAGCAGCTGATGGCCGTTGTAGTGGAAATCGCCGATCAGCGGCACGCCGACACCCATCATGTCGAGGCGCTCGCGGATCCGCGGCACGGCGGCGGCGGCTTCCGGCTTGTCGACGGTGATGCGCACGAGCTCGGAACCGGCGCGCGCAAGTTCGGCCACCTGCCTGGCGGTACCGGCGACGTCGGCCGTGTCGGTGTTCGTCATCGACTGCACGACGACCGCCGTGGCGCCGCCGACGGCCACGCTGCCGATGTGCACCGCGACGCTCGCACGCCGTGTCAGCGGACCGTTTGAATCGGGATTCGTCATTGCCTCTCGGATCGCGCCGATGCGCGCCACGCAGCCAAACCTCGATTATACGATCCCCGGCGTGACAACCATCGCGGCCGTCGCGCGGGCGCCGCTCAGACGTCGACCTGCTCGTCCTGCGCGGCAACCGCCGCTGCGGTCCCGGCCGGCTCGGCGGCGGCCGCCAGGGCGAATTGCTGATACACGCCCGTCGCCTCGGCCAGTTCAAGGTTTTCGACCAGTTCGACGCTCGCCGGCGCGGGAATGCCCTGCGTATCGGCCGGCACGCTCAGCTCGATCATGGTGACGGCGCGATCGATCTCGGTCGACGTCAGCAAGCCGCTGTAGCCCGCGCGCGGATCGAGCGACAACGGCGCCAGCAGAACGCCGCGCAGCGGTGCCGCACGCAAATCGGCGCCGCCGACCGCACGCGCACCGACCGCCAGCGCGCGCAGCGCGAGCAGCTCGACGCCGGCATCGACGCGGCCCTGATCGTCGATGCGGATCCAGCGCACGACGCCGACCATCCAGTCCGGCGCCACGTCGGGGTCGGCTTCCGGCAATGCAAGGCCGACCAGTTCGGCCACGCGCACGCGCACGCTCTCGCCGCTGCCGGCGCGTTCCCACAGCAGCCGATAGCCGCCGAGGCCCTGGTCGACCACGCGCGCGCGCTGGCGCGTGCCGCGCACGGAGTCGCCGCTGCCGCCCCGCCAGGCCGCGCGGCGATCGGATTCGCTCAGGCTGATCGACTGGCCGCGCACGCGCCGCATGAAATCCTCGAAGTCTTCGTCGCCGGCCAGCACGTAATGCAGATCGTGCAGGCCGATCACCGCATCGAGCTCGTAGCCGCCGGCGAGGCGTTCGTGTCCGCGCTCGCTGCGCGCGGCGAGGCCGGCCGCGATGCGCCGCGCGAGATCGACATCGACCGGCACCGAGACGCCGCCGCGCAGGCGGAAACTGGCGGTACGCGCGCCGGGCGGAAGATGCGCGATCTGTCCTTCGATGAAGGCAATGACCGCGGCCACGTGCAACGCCAGCACGTCGCGCTGCTCGTCCACGCGTTCCTCCGGCAGATAGCCCGGTCCGCGATCGGCGTCGACATCGACGAAGACATCGCCGGCGCCGGCACCGCTGCTGCGCAGTTCCGCATGCGGCGCCAGCGTGCGCACGAACGCATCGACCTCGCCTTGTTCGCGCTGCGTGTAGCGATAGGGATTGACCAGCGCCAGCAGCAGCGCCTGCACATAGATCGCGCGCCCACTGACGCCGCCGGCATGCGCTGCGTCTTCGACCATGCGTTCGTCCAGGCGCACCGAGGTCAGAAACCGATGGACGTCGTGCAGGGTCTGCCATGCGCCCGAGGGCGGTGTCTGGTAAAGCAGATACGCCTTGATCAGATGCTCATGACCATGCAGCAGCGCGCGCGCTCCGGCGAGCGCGACCTGCTTGCTGCGCAGGAAGCCGACCGCGCCGTTCGGCGCGCACAGCTCGACCAGCGCGATGCGATAGCCGAGCGCGAGTTCGCGCTGGAACTGCAGCGCCAGGTCGGCCAGTCCCGCCTTCGAGGCCGGCAGTGGAAACGTCGAGCCGAGAATCTGCCGTTCGGTCGATGCGGCAAGCAGCATGGCCGGCGGACGCAGGATCTCCAGCGCGTCCAGCCGCTGTATCGCATCGACGCGCTGGCGGTTCAGCTGCTGCAGTCCTTCCAGCAAGCGCTTCGCCGCACTGGCGAAATTCGCCATCGGCAAGGCCTGCACCCAGGCGCGCAGCGCGCGTGCCTCGCTGGCGAAGGCGCCCGTGCCCGGTGCATGACGCTCGGGCAAGGCGCTGGTCAGTCGGCGATAGGCTTCGCTCACGGGTTCTGCCGGTTCGCGGCGGCGGTGTCGTGGAGAAGTATAGAACGCGCACCACCGGCCCGCGCACGCCATGAAACGGACTCGGCGCTGCCGCTACACTGGCGCATGAGTTCGTATCCGCAGAGCAAGAATTCCACGTTGCGCCTGCTCGCCGGGCAGGCGTTCAGCCGCGCCGCCGGCGCGCCGCTGGTCGAGGGCAATACGGTGGAGCTGCTGGTGGACATCCGCGCCAACTACGATGCGTGGCTGAACGCGATCCGCGCCGCGCAGCATGCGGTCCTGTTCGAGAACTACATCTTCCGCGACGACGCCCTCGGCCACGAATTCCTCGCAGCGCTGGTGGCGCGCGCCGAAGCCGGCGTGAGGGTGTGCGTCCTGCGCGACTGGCTCGGCTGTCTCGGCCAGTCCTCCGCGCAGTTCTGGAAGCCGCTGATCGCCGCCGGCGGCGAGGTGCGCGTGTACAACCCGCCGCGCTTCGCCAGCCCGTTCGGCTGGCTCTCGCGCGATCACCGCAAGCTGCTGGTGGTCGACAACAAGGTCGGCTTCATCGGCGGCATCTGCGTCAGCGCCAAATGGCTCGGCGATGCCGCGAAAGAAATCGATCCCTGGCGCGATACGGCGGTCGCCGTGCGCGGTCCGGCGCTGCGCGACATGATCCATGCGTTCGCCGACGTCTGGGCGCAGCTCGGCGAAGCGCTTCCCGACGAGATCCTGCAAGCGGGCGATCAATGCCTGCCGGTGGCACAGGTCGATCTGCGCGTGGTGGCCGCCGTGCCGAACACCGCCGGCCTGTACCGGCTCGACCAGCTGATCGCCGGCATGGCGCAAACCAACCTGTGGCTGACCGATGCGTATTTCGTCGGCGTGGCGCCCTACGTGCAGGCGCTGGTGGCGGCCGCGCGCGATGGCGTCGACGTGCGTCTGCTGGTGCCCGGCACGAGCGACGTGCCGGCGGTCGGCGCGCTCTCGCGTGCCGGCTACCGGCCGCTGCTCGAGGCCGGCGTGCGCGTGTTCGAATGGAACGGTTCGATGCTGCACGCGAAGACCGCCGTCGCCGACAGCCGCTGGGCACGCGTCGGCTCGACCAACCTGAACATCGCGAGCTGGATCGGCAACTGCGAGATCGACGTCGCCATCGAGGACGAGGCGTTCGCGCGCCAGATGGAACAGCAGTACCGCGCCGACCTCGAAAACGCGACCGAGATCGTGCTCAAGATGTCGTGGCGCGAACGCAAGTCGGCGCGTTCGGCCGGCACTCGCGCCGCCGATGGGGGCCGCCTGCCGCGCGCGCAGGGCGGCAGTTCCGGGCGCGCCGCCGCCGGTGCGCTGCGCCTGGCCAACTCGATCGGCGCAGCGATCTCGAACCGGCGCGTGCTCGGCCGCGCCGAAGCGGGCCCCCTGCTGGCGGCCGGCATCGCCCTGCTCGTCGCGGCGGCGCTGGCCGTGTTGTGGCCGCGCCTGATCGCGTGGCCGCTGGCCCTGCTCGGCCTGTGGATCGGCGCAAGCCTGGTCGTACGCTACGTCGGCGTGCGCAAGCAGAAGGACTGAACGCGCGGCCGGAAAAGGCCGGCCCGTGGCACGCGTTCAGCCGCGGTGCGCGTCGAGCAGCGGCTGCAGCGAGACCCGCCAGATGTTTTCGTTGCCGTTGTCCCACGCCTGCAGACGAGCGAGATCCTGCTCGGCCTGCTCGCGCGTGCGCGGAAACGCCGTCGGCTGGCTGCGCGTGCTGCTGAAATACAGCGTGCGGTGATCCGCGCCGAGATGCGCGCCCCAGGGATCGTCGTGCGCATTGATGGCGTCGCCGAGATCGACCGGCTTGCCCCAGGCATCGCCTTCGCGGAAGGCGATGAAGAGGCGGTCGTGGTCGGGACTCGACGGCGTGTTCGCATCGAACACGATGAACGATTCGTCCGGCGCGATTGCCGGATCGAGTTCATGCGTGCCGGGTGCCTGCAAGGCGACGCGCGCGGGCTCCAGGTAGCGGCCGTCGCGGTACTGCGCACGCAGCAGATGGAACTCGCCGTTGGAGGCGTCGGCCTGCTGGTAGTACAGGCTGCCGTCGCCCGCGATGCTCGGCGCATACGTCTTCGCGCTGCGGTTGATCGCATCCGGCAGGCGCACCGGGGCGCTCCAGCCGGTGCCCTTGCGCTCGACGCGCCAGAGATTGCCGGCCTCGCGCACCGGCACGCCGCCTGCGTTCGCCGGCCGGCTCGACGCAAAGACCAGGAACGAGCCGTCGGGAGCCATTGCGGGATCATGATCCAGCCATTGCCCGGAGAAAGTCGCGATCACCGGCGTCGACCAGGCGCCCTGCGCGCGATGCGAGACCAGGATCAATGCATTCGGCCACTGTGCGCGATCGAAATAGACGGTGTCGCCGTCGGGCGCGAACGCGGCGCAGTCCTCCTTCGCCGGACCGGAAATGATGCCCGGCGCGAACACCTCCGGACTGGCCAGCGCCGGCCATGCCGCAGAGGCCGACATCGATGCGATCAGCACGGCGCATGCGACGCCGCCACGAGCAAGCCTGCTGCAGGTCATTTCAATGATTTCCAGCGGTTCGCCGCGAGTGCGCCATGCGCTCGCGCAAGGACATCCTGGGCCGACACTAGCGACGAGTACGCGTACGGCGGACGTGCCATCAGTCACGCGCGGCTGCGCGTTCAAGTTGCCGCCCCGGGTGCGATGGCGCACACTTCGATACGCCGTCGCGAGCCTGCAACAAAGCCGCCGGCCCCACCTGCACCTGCCGCATGCCCGACTTCGACGACAATCCGATCGCCGCGCGCGAGGTCTACACGCCGAGCGCGCTGACACGCTTCGTGCGCGACCTGCTCGAAGACACGCTGTCGCTGATCTGGATCGAAGGCGAGATCTCCAATTTCGCCAAGCCGGCCTCGGGGCACCTGTATTTCACGCTGAAGGACGCCGGCGCGCAGGTGCGTTGCGCGATGTTCAAGCCGAAGAGCACCTGGCTGCGCTTCAAGCCGGGCGATGGCATGCGCGTCGTGGCGCGTGCGCGGGTCAGCCTGTACGAGGCGCGCGGCGAGTTCCAGCTGATCGTCGAGTCGCTCGAGGAAGCCGGCGAAGGCGCGCTGCAGCGCGCGTACGAGCAGCTGAAGGCGAAGCTGGCCGCCGAAGGCCTGTTCGAGGCGTCGCTCAAGCGCGCCATCCCGCGCTGGCCGCGCCGCATCGGCGTGATCACCTCGCCGACCGGCGCCGCCGTGCGCGACGTGATCAGCGTGATCGCCCGGCGCTTCGCGCTGGCCGAGATCGATATCCTGCCGGTGCCGGTGCAAGGCAAGGAAGCACCTGCGGCGATCGTGCGCATGCTCCAGGCCGCATCCAAGGCACGCCGCCACGACGTGCTGCTGCTGACGCGCGGCGGCGGCTCGCTGGAAGACCTGTGGGCCTTCAACGACGAGGCGGTCGCGCGCGCGATCCGCGCCAGCGCCATTCCGGTGCTGACCGCCATCGGCCACGAGATCGATTTCACCATCGCCGATTTCGCCGCCGACCTGCGCGCGCCGACGCCATCGGCGGCGGCCGAGCTGCTGGTGCCGGACCAGCGCGAAATCGAACGCACGCTGGAGCGCGAGCTCGCACGCCTGTGCCAGCGCATGCATCGCTTACTGGAAGCGCGCGCGCAGCGGCTCGATCACCTGCTCGCACGCATCCAGTCGCAGCGGCCGCAGGCGCGCCTGGCACGCGCGCGCGAGCGCCTGCTCGGCCTGCAGCGACGCCTGCTCGAACGTGCGCTCGGCGCGCGCGAGCGTCGCGGCGCACGGGTCGTGCAGTTGCGCACGCGCCTGCTCGTGCAGCACCCGGCAGTGCGGCTTGCACGCGATGCCGCGCACGCCGGCGCGCTCGACGAGCGGCTGCGCAGCACGATCGTACGCACGCTGGAACGCCGCCGCGCAACGCTCGGCGAACTCGCCCGCACCTTGCATGCGGTCAGTCCGCTGGCGACGCTGGAGCGCGGCTACGCCATCCTGCTCGAAAGCGACTCGGGACGCGTCGTGCGCTCGGTGGCGCAGATATCGCCGGCGTCGCGGCTGCGCGCGCGCCTGGCCGACGGCGAGATCGCACTGCGCGTCGCCGACGAGTGAGCCCGGCGGCCGGCGGCGTGGTCTGCGCGCACTTCCGGCTAATGAAAATCGCTAGCCGCGAATCAGGACTCCCGCGATGCGCGCAGCGCCGCGGACGCCCAGACTCGGTCGCACATGGAAACCGGCCACGGCTGGTGAATCCTTCCAGGTTCGCGGCTTTCCATGGCCGCCGGGCCCTCAAATCGAGGTAACGCATCATGAAATGGGAAACCCCGCAGGCCATCGACACGCGCTTCGGCTTCGAAATCACGATGTACATTTCGACCCGCTGAACACAACGCTCGCGGCGCGCCGTCAGACGCGCCAGCGCGTCGCCGGCGCGCCGAATTTTTTACCGATCCTTCAACTCTGACGCCGGCCATGCGCATCCACGTACTCGGCTCCGCCGCCGGCGGCGGCTTTCCGCAATGGAACTGCAACTGTCGCCAGTGCAAAGGCGTCAGGGACGGCTCCATCGATGCTCGCGCACGCACCCAGTCTTCGCTCGCGCTCAGCGGTAACGACGTCGACTGGCTGCTCTGCAATGCCTCGCCGGACATCCTGACGCAGCTGCGCGCGTTTCCATCCTTGCAGCCCGCCCGCGCGATCCGCGATACCGCGATCCGCGCGATCGTGCTGATGGATGCGCAGATCGACCACGTGACCGGACTCTACATGCTGCGCGAACACCGGCGGCCTCTGGAAATCTGGTGCACCGAAGCGGTGCGCGAAGATCTGCAACACGGCAATCCGCTGTTTGCGCTGCTGAAGCACTACTGCGGCGTCGACTGGCGACCGATTGCGCTGGACGGCGCCCCGTTCGAGATCGACTCCGTGCCGGGCCTGCGCCTGCGCGCGCTGCCGCTGCTCAGCAACGCGCCGCCTTACTCGCCGCATCGCGATCGTCCGGTGCCGGGCGACAACATCGGCCTGGTCGTCGAGAACCTCGACGACGGCAAGCGGTTGTTCTATGCGCCCGGCCTCGGCGAAATCGAACCCGCCATCGCCGCGGCGATGCACGGCGCGCAGTGCGTGATGGTCGACGGCACCTGCTGGACCGACGATGAAATGATCGCCCTGGGCCTGTCGAAGAAGCGCGCGCGCGACATGGGCCACCGCGCGATCAGCGGCGCCGGCGGCATGCTCGAATGGCTGCGCGATCTGCCGGCGTCGACGCGACGAATCCTGATCCACATCAACAATACGAATCCGGTGCTCGACGAGGGCGGTGCGGAATACGCACAGCTCGCGGCCGCCGGCGTCGAACTCGCCTACGACGGCATGGACTTCCGCATATGAACACGCAGGCATGGAATCGCGAGGAATTCGAGGCGAAGCTGCGCGAGAAAGGCGCCGCCTACCATATCCATCATCCGTTCAATCGCATGCTCAACGAAGGGCGCGCGAACCCTGAGCAGATTCGCGGCTGGGTGGCGAACCGCTACTACTACCAGATCTCGATTCCGATCAAGGACGCCGCGATCCTGTCGAACTGTCCGGATCGCGACGTGCGCCGCGAATGGGTGCAGCGCATCCTCGATCACGACGGCTACGGCGACGATCCCGGCGGCATCGAAGCCTGGGCGCGGCTGGGCCTCGCGACCGGCCTCGGGCGCGAGGAGATCGAAGACCAGCGCCATGTGATTCCCGCGCTGCGCTTCGCCATCGACGCCTATGTGAACTTCGCCCGGCGCGCGCCATGGCAGGAAGCGGTGTGTTCGTCGCTGACCGAGCTGTTCGCGCCGAAGATCCACAAGGAACGCCTGGCCAACTGGCCGGAGTTCTATCCGTGGATCGAGAGCGAGGGCCTGCAGTATTTCCGCAACCGCCTCTCGCAGGCGCGCCGCGATGTGGAGCAGGGTCTGCAGGTCACGCTGGATTATTTCCGCACGCCCGAGCAGCAGCAGCGCGCGCTCGATACGCTGCAGTTCAAGCTCGACATCCTGTGGACGATGAACGATGCGATGGCGCTGAAGTACGGCGTCACGGAGGCGGCATGAACGATGTGGCATCGAGCGGCGCCGCCGACATCGATATCGACGCCAGCAGCGTGCCGCGTGTCGGTCGCGGCTTCCGCCTGCAATGGGAACCGGTGCAGGACGCCTACGTGCTTCTGTATCCGGAAGGCATGGTCAAGCTCAACGGCAGCGCGGGCGAGATCCTGTCGCGCTGCGACGGCGCCAAATCCGTCGCCGCGCTGGTCGTGGAACTCGAAGCCCGCTTCGGGCAGAACGGGCTCGAACGCGACGTGATCGCGTTCCTCGATCTTGCGCGAGCACAGCGCTGGGTGGAGATCGCATGAACGCACTCGTGAAACCCGCACCGTCGGCGCAACCGGGTCCGCCGCTGTGGCTGCTCGCCGAACTGACCTACGAGTGCCCGCTGCATTGCGTGTTCTGCTACAACCCGGTCGATTTCGCCAAGCGCGAAGACGAACTGTCCACCGGCGACTGGCTGCGCGTGCTCGGCGAAGCGCGCGCGCTCGGCGCGGTGCAGTGCGGCTTTTCCGGCGGCGAGCCATTGCAGCGCAAGGACCTCGAAATCCTCGTCGCCGAGGCGCACCGGCTCGGCTACTACACCAACCTGATCACCTCCGGCATCGGCCTCAACGAAACGCGCATCGCTGCGCTGAAGCACGCCGGGCTCGATCACATCCAGCTGTCGTTCCAGGACTCGACGCGCGAAGTGAACGACTTCCTGTCGTCGACGCGCACGTTCGATCTCAAGCGCAAGGCCGCCGAGCTGATCAAGGGCTACGGCTACGAGATGGTGATGAACTGCGTGATCCATCGCATGAACATCGACCACATCGACCGCATCATCGAACTCGCGGTCGAGATCGAAGCGGACTACCTGGAACTGGCAAACACGCAGTTCTATTCGTGGGCGCACATCAATCGCGACCAGTTGCTGCCGACACGCGAGCAACTGACGCGCGCCGAGGCGATCACCAACGAGTGGCGCGCCCGGCTCGGCAAGAAGATGAAACTGTTCTTCGTCGTGCCGGACTACTACGAATCGCGCCCGAAGAAATGCATGAACGGCTGGGGCAGCGTGTTCCTGACGATCGCGCCGGACGGCGTCGCCCTGCCCTGCCACACCGCGCGCATGCTGCCGGGCCTCGCCTTTCCGAACGTGCGCGAGATGAGCGTGCGCGAGATCTGGCAGGACTCGGAAGGCTTCAATCGCTATCGCGGCACGAGTTGGATGAAGGAACCTTGCTCGAGCTGTCCCGAGCGCGAGAAAGACTTCGGCGGCTGCCGCTGCCAGGCCTTCATGCTGGCGAACGATCCCGCGCTGGCCGATCCGGTCTGCGACAAGTCCCCGCAGCATGCGGACCTGCTGGCGACCGTCGCGCGCGCGCAGGGGCCGCGCGACGAGGTCGCGGCGCTGCCGCTGGTGTTCCGCGGGCGCAAGGAATCGCTGAAGCTCGAACGGCAGTTCTGAGCGCGCTGCGATGAACGCAGCGACCGACATGACCCACCTGCGTGATCTGATCGGCACGCCGATCGAACCGGTGCGCTTCGATGCGCGCGATCTCGATCCATCGATCGATCCTGTCGCCGATCTCGATGCGTTCGTCAATGCACGCTGGCGTGCGAACCATCCGTTGCCGCCGGATCGCAGCAGCTGGGACTGCTTCACGATCCTGCACGAGCGCTCGCTGCAGATCCAGGCCGAGATCGCGCTCGACGCCGCCGCCGCGAGCAGGCGCAGCCCAGCCGAACGCCTGATCGGCGACCTCTGGACCAGCGCGATGCACGCGACCGCCGATTCACCGGCGCCTCTTCTGCACGAAGAATTGCACCGCATCGATTCACTGGAAACGCCGGCGGCGATCGCCGCCTACCTGTGCGACAGGCACGCGCGCGGCTGGCCGCTGTTGTTCGGCTTCGATGTCGCCGCAGACTTCGACGATCCGCGCGCGAACATCGCCTGCATCAGCCAGGGCGGCCTCGGCCTGCCCGATCGCAGCCACTATCTCGACGCGGGCGCCGGCACCGTGCGCGAGGCATATGCCACGCATGTCGCGGCGCTGCTGCAATGGAATGGCGCCACAGCGGCGCAGTCGCACGAACGGGCCGCCGCGGTGATCGCGTTCGAAACGCGTCTCGCTGCGGCCTCGACGCCGCGCCAGGTGCTCGCACGCGACATTGCGCAGCGACAGCGACGCATCATGCTGGCCGACGCCGATCGCGAAGGCGGCACGTTCTCCTGGACCGCGTTCTTCAGCGCGCAGGGCATCGCGCCACCCGCGCATTTCTCGCTCGCGATGCCCACGTTCCACGCCGAATGGGCCGCCATGCTGGGCGAGGCGGCGTCCGCGACCTGGCGCGCGTATTTCGGATTCCATACGACCGCCAGCGTGGCCGCTGCGATCGGCGGCGAACCCGCGCGGCTGCAGCACCATTTGCATGGCGACATCCTGCGCGGACAGAAGGCGCCGAAACCGCGCTGGAAGCAGGTGCTCGAAACGATCAACGCCCACGCCGGCGAAGCGCTCGGCGAACTGTATGTCGCGCGCAACTTCTCCGATTCGGCGAGGCAGCGCGTCGACGATCTCGCCGGAAAGCTGCGCGGTGCCTTGCATGCACGCATCGGCGCACTCGACTGGATGAGCGATGCGACGAAGGCGCGCGCGCTGCACAAGCTCGACGCGATGCGCGTGAAGATCGGCCATCCCGTGCGCTGGCGCGACTGGAGCGGGCTGGCCACCTCGGCGCACGACTGGCTCGGCAACCTGCTCGCGCTGCGCGCATTCGAACGCCACCGGATGCTGGCGAAGCTCGGCCGATGCGTCGATGCCGACGAATGGAGCATGACGCCGCAGACCGTCAACGCCGGCTACGACCCGCAGCGCAACGAGGTGGTGTTCCCGGCCGCGATCCTGCAGCCGCCGTTCTTCGATGCGAATGCCGACGACGCCCTCAATTACGGCGGCATCGGCGCGGTGATCGCGCACGAGATGACCCATGCATTCGACGACCAGGGCAGCCGCTTCGGCGCCGATGGACGCCTGGAGAACTGGTGGAGCGATCTCGACCGCACGCGCTTCGAGGCCGCGGCGCAGCAACTGGTCGAGCTGTTCGATGCGTCGACGAACGCCGCCGGCGAACCTGTCGACGGGCGTCTCACGCTGGGCGAGAACATCGCCGATTTCGGCGGGCTGGCGATCGCCTGCGACGCGCTGCGCGTCGCGCTCGGCAGCCGGCACAGTGCGGACCCGATGCTCGACGGCTACGACCAGCGCCAGCGCTTCTTTCTCGCCTGGGCGACGATCTGGCGGCAGAACCTCACGCCGGCCGAGGCACGCACGCGATTGCGCGTCGACGCGCATGCACCGGCCACGCTGCGTGCGAATGCGGCGCCGTCGAACATGGCGGAATTCGAGCAGGCATTTGCGGCCAGGACGGGCGTCGGCTTGAAGCGCAGAACCGTGCACGTGCGGGTTTGGTGAACTTGGCGACCGCGCGGCAATTGCATGCCTGCTTTTCCGCAAGCGACGCCTCACCTCCTCCGCCGTCATTCCCGCGAAAGCGGGAATCCATGACGTCGCGAGGGTTTGTAGGGCGCGCGACGCCGTAGCTCATGGACTCTGCACGCAAATTCGCCCGAGCTCGATGCAGGCCAGGCGCTTCGTTGCTCGCGCCGCTCAATCGTCATCCCACAGCGACGTCTTCTTCGCACTCGATGGCGGCCGCTTCGCCGGTGTATCGCCTTCCGCTACCGCCTGCCATACCGCCAGCGCATCGCGCGTGATCGCGACATCGTGCACGCGCACGATCAGCGCGCCGCGCTGCACCGCGATCAGCGCGGCCGCAGCGGAACCTGCAGCGCGGTCCGCCGCGCTCGTGCGCCCCGTCAAGGTGCCGATCGTCGCCTTGCGCGAGAGTCCGACCATCACCGGCGCGAGTTCCGGAAAGCGTTCGAGTCCGCGCAGCAGCGCCAGATTGTGCTGCAGCGTCTTGCCGAAGCCGAAGCCGGGATCGATCAGGATTTTCTTCTTGTCGATGCCGGCCATCTGCGCGGCGAACAGGCGCTCGGCGAGGAAGCGATGCACGTCGGCGACGACATCGTCGTAGTCGGGCGCGTCCTGCATCGTGCGCGGCTCGCCCTGCATGTGCATCAGGCAGACCGGCACGCCGAGTTCGGCTGCCGCATCGAGTGCGCCGTCGCGGCGCAGCGCATACACGTCGTTGATCAGCCCGGCTCCCGCGGCGACGGCGGCGCGCATCACTTCGGGCTTGGAGGTGTCGATCGAAAGCGGCACCGCGGTCTGCTTCGCCAATGCCGCGATGACCGGCACGATGCGCGCGATTTCTTCGTCGACGCCGACCGCGTCGGCGCCCGGGCGCGTCGATTCACCGCCGATGTCGAGCAGGTCGGCGCCTTCCTCCACCAGGCGCAGGGCATGCGCGACGGCGTGCTGCGGATCGATGAAGCGGCCGCCGTCGGAGAACGAATCGTCGGTGATATTGACGATGCCGCAGATGTGGGCGCGGTCGAGTACCAGCGGGCGGCCGTTGCAATCGAGCGTCTGAGCGAACATCCGAGCCTCCGTGAGATCCTGGTCCGCGTAGAACAAAGTCCCGTAAAGCAAAGGGCCGCCAGTCGGCGGCCCTGCTTCTTCGATTCGCGCGCGCGTTCAGTCCACGATAGAACGCGGCTGCGTCGCCGGGCCGCCGATCGGGCTCTCGCCGCGGCTGCCGCCGGTGCCGCCGGAGCGCGGCTTGGGGTCGCGCCAGTCCTTCGGCGGGCCTGGCTCGCGGCCGGCCATGATCAGTGCGATCTGGTCGCGATCGATCGTCTCGTACTGCAGCAGCGCCTGCGCCATGTTTTCGAGCTTGTCGGCGTGGGTCTGCAGGATCTCCCGCGCCCGCTTGTAGGCGCGATCGATGACGCCGCGCACGACCTCGTCGATCTTGCGCGCGGTCTCTTCGGAAACATGCTTGTGCTGCGTGACCGAGCGGCCGAGGAAGACTTCGTCTTCTTCGTCGGTATACGTCATCGGGCCGAGTTCTTCCGAGAGGCCGTACTTGGTGACCATGTCGCGCGCGAGCTGGGTCGCACGCTGGATGTCGTTGGAGGCGCCGGTGGTGACCTTGTCGTCGCCGAAGATCAGCTCCTCGGCAACGCGGCCGCCGTAGAGGCTGGCGAGGCGGCTTTCGAGTGACGTCTTCGAATGGCTGTAGCGATCGGCCTCGGGCAGGAACATGGTGACGCCGAGCGCGCGGCCGCGCGGAATGATCGTCACCTTGTGCACCGGATCGTGCTCGGGCACCGACAGGCCGACGATCGCATGGCCGGCCTCGTGATACGCGGTCAGCTTCTTCTCGTCGTCGCTCATGATCATCGAGCGGCGCTCGGCGCCCATCATGATCTTGTCCTTGGCGCGCTCGAAGTGGTCCATGCGGACGTCGCGCGAGTTCTCGCGCGCGGCGAACAGCGCCGCCTCGTTGACGAGGTTGGCGAGGTCGGCACCGGAGAAGCCCGGCGTGCCGCGCGCGATCGTCACCGGCTCGACGTCGGTCGCCATCGGCACCTTGCGCATGTGCACCTTGAGGATCTGCTCGCGGCCCTTCACGTCGGGCAGCGGAACCACGACCTGGCGATCGAAGCGGCCCGGACGCAGCAGCGCCGGATCGAGCACGTCGGGACGATTCGTCGCGGCGATGACGATGACGCCCTCGCTGCCTT
>DASWPR010000120.1:0-9981 GCA_036398455.1 Dokdonella sp. | reverse complement strand
ACGGCAGCGTCGAGGCGCTCGCGCTGGACGGATCGACGCTGTATGCCGGTGGCCGCTTCGCCACCATCGGCGGCCAGCCACGCGGTCTGCTGGCCGCGTTGAACACCAGCGATGGAAGCGCGACGGACTTCAACCCGAATGCCGCGGGAACCGTGGTCTCGGCGCTGGCGCTGTCCTCCGACGGCTCGCTGGCTGTCGGCGGCTCGTTCTCCACGTTCGATCTGGCCTATCAGCAAGGCTTTGCCATTTTCACGCCGCAGGTGCCCAATGACCTGATCTTCCGCGATGGTTTCGACGGCCAGTAAGCGCAGGGCTGGTGCGCCACGTCGCGATGAGCGGATTCGCATCGCGACGGTACGATCATTCGCCGCGTGTCAGCGTGCATCGAGCGCACCGTCTGCGCCGGCGACGTCTGGGCACAGCGCTGCCCCGTTACCCGACTCGGAAAACTCACAGTGCGAGGTCGGAACGCGCGTCCGCATGACCGGCCGGGCACCGAGCAGCTGGAGGTGATTCGATCATCCGCGCGTTGCAGCTATCCTAAGCCGTCACCACGGCGACAGGAGCCGCCATGCCCGTCGAATCCAAGACCCTCGACGCCATCGCTCGCCGCTACGTGCAGACGATGACGTCGATCCGCGGCCGTCGCGTGCACCGGCTCCTGATGCGCGAGTTCGCGCGCTTCGACCATGTGCTTCCGGCGACCGTCGAAGACGGCAGCGCTGCATTGCTCGCGCTGACGGAAGGCGGCGCTGCGGCGGTCTGCCGGACAGATGGCCGCGGCGCTGCCGCCGACATCGTCGAGTCGGCACGCTGGATGGACGCGACGGTGACGACATCCTGCGACCTGCTGAAAGACTCGCTGCCGATCCTGCGCTGGACGATCTGGCATCCGGGTTTCGCCCTGACCGTCGGCGTGCTCACGATTGCGCGCGCCGATCTCGCGGACGCAGATTTCAATCCAGTGACCGACATTCTCAGGCGGGCGGGCGGCTAGGCGCGACGTTGCGCGCCGGTTCCCGATCGGCCGGCGTCCGTCGACCCGCTCGGTCAGGTGGCCGGCTTGCCCACGCGCGCGGTCGAATCGCGAATCACCAGCTGCGGACTGAAGCCGCGATTGATCGGCGCGGCGGCGCCGGCGCTGGGGCGCAGTTCGGCGATCAGGCGCAAGGCGGCGTGGCGCGCGATGTCTTCGGTCGCCTGCTTCGCGGTGGTCAGCGCGGGCCAGCTCTGTTTCGAGAACGGGCTGTCCTCGAAGCCGGCGATCGACAGTTCGTACGGCACGTCGATGCCGTTCGCCTTCGCGGCGGCGAGCACGCCTGCGGCGATCTCGTCGTTCGAACCGAAGATCGCGGTCGGCCGCTCGCGCAGCGCGAACAGCCGCCGCGCGCCGCGAAAACCGTCGTCGAAGGAGAAGTCGCCCGGGATCACCAGTTTCTTGTCGAGCGGAATGTCGTACGCCTTCAGCGCCGATTCGTAGCCCTTGAAGCGCTCGGGACTGGAGCGGTGCGCCTCGCTGCCCCAGAGAAAACCGATGCGCTGGTGGCCGAGCTGGATCAGGTGTTCGGTGATGTCGTAGGCGGCGTCGCGGTCGTCGACGTACACGCAGGGATAGCCGTCGTTCGGATCCTCCGCCGCCGAGATGATGCGCACGAACTTGATCTCGTTGGCGGCGAGGTAGCGGATCAGGTCCATGCGCTCGGACATCGGCGGCGCCAGCACGAGGCCGGCGAGGCGCGCGCGACGCACCAGTTCGCGCAGTTCGTCGGCGAGATCGGGCACGGTCGAATCGCACGGATGGATCTGCAGGCCGAAGCCCTGGTCGCGGCAGGCGGCGAGCACGCCGTTCTGCACGCTGATCACGTAGTACGGATTGGGGTTGTCGTAGACGAGGCCGAGCGCGTAGGAGGTCGCACTGCGCAGGCTGCGCGCGGACTGGTCGGGCTCGTAGTGGAGTTCGGTCACCGCGCGGCGCACGCGCTCGCGCGTCTCGTCGCGCACCGACAGTTCGTTGTTGATGACGCGCGAGACGGTTTTCAGCGATACCTTCGCGCGTCGCGCGACATCCTTGATCGTGGGTCGATTCACCGATGATGTCCCGCAGGTTCTGCCCATCGTAGCGGAGAGCCACCCCGGATGGGAAAGGGCGCCGGCGGCGAGCGGCCACCGCCGGGCGCTTCCGAGGCGGGCCGCTGCCTTGCGGGCGGCCCTCGGGTGGCCCGTGCAGGCTCGGGTTTGCCCTAGCTAGGTTGCACGGGATTGTGCTGACAAGCTGACGCCTTCATCGGAAAACGGGGAGCGCTGCCATGTCTCTTATCAATGATGTCGGCCAGCGCCTCGCCGCGCAGTTGCCCGCCTCCTCCCCGACTCCGCCGCCGTCCGCGTCGCCTGCCGGCCGGACACCGGTCGGCGACGGGAGCTTCAGCACCCAGGTCTCGGGCACGAAACCGCAGCCGCAGATGGATTTGCAGCTCGCGGAAATGGCC
This sequence comes from Dokdonella sp., assembly GCA_036398455.1. Taxonomy (GTDB): domain Bacteria; phylum Pseudomonadota; class Gammaproteobacteria; order Xanthomonadales; family Rhodanobacteraceae; genus Dokdonella_A. Next base: position 7,495 of record DASWPR010000120.1, on the reverse strand, counting down.
AATGATTCCTACACGCTGTCGGATCCGACCACCCATTCGACCGGCATGCAATCGGAGAAGGATCTCCAGGCCGCCGGCTGGACGCGCCTGCAGCCGGCTCCCGGCGAGCACCCCGATCATCTGGTCGACGCGAACGGCAACCGCGTCAACATCGACCCCGCCGCGCTGGAAGATCCGTCGAGCGGCTTTCGCGCCGCGATCTACCAGAACCAGCAGGGACAGTACGTCGTCGCATACGCGGGCACCGATCCATCCCAGTTGCCGGACATCGGCGCCGACGCGAGCCAGGCCTTCGGTCTCGGCGCGAAGCAGTACAACGAAGCGACCGCGCTGGCCAAGCAGGCTGAAGTCGCGTTCGGGCAGGGCAACGTGGTCTTCACCGGCCATTCGCTCGGCGGTGGGCTGGCCTCGGCCGCTGCGTTGGCGACCGACGCGACCGCCGTCACGTTCAATTCCGCCGGACTCAGCAATCAGACCTTGCGCGATCTCGGCTTCAATCCGAACGCCGCGCGCGAAGACCTCGCCGACAGCGGTCAGGTGCGTCGCTACGTGGTCGATTCCGATCCGTTGACGCTGGCGCAGCAGGGCCTGCCGGCGATTCCCGTGCCGGGCCTGGGTCCGATCTCGCCGCCGAATGCCGTCGGCCACGAACTCGATGTCGCGCTGCCCCCAGGCATGACGCCGATCCTCGGTGCGCATGGCGGCAGCGGCGACAACACCTCGTACGTCGAAGCGCTGCGCACGCAGACGGCGCGCGATCCGGGCAACGCGGGCGTGATCTCCAATACGATCCAGGATCTGGCGGAACTCAACTTCAACTCGATCGGCACGGCGATCGGCGGCATCAAGAACGTCGTCACCGATACGATCGATACCATCAAGAACACCGCATCGAACGTGGCCGATGACGCGCGCAACGAGTTCGGTCAGGGCCAGGTGATCAGCGGCACCACGCATATCGCGGGCGACCTCGCCAACGGTGCGCTGGACCTCGCCGGCAAGGTCGGTTCCGACGCGATTTCCACCGGCGGCAAGGCTGTCCGCAACGTCACCGACACGGTCGGGCAGATTCTGCGCGACGTCGGCCAGGCGACCGGGTTGCAGAAGCCGCTCGATTTCGTCGCCGGCATCGTCGAGGGCGGCGGCAATCTGGTGAGCAAGGGCGCCGATGCCATCGGCAAGGGCTTCTCGTGGGCAGCCGACAAGATCGGCGACGGCTTGAACTGGGGTCTGGACAAGGTCGGCGACGGATTGCAGTGGACGGCGAACAAGGTCGTCGAGGGCGCCAAGGTCGTCGGTGACGCTGTCGTCGACGGCGCGAAAGTGGTCGGCAACGCCGTCGTCGACGGCGCGAAGGCGGTCGGCAACGCGGTGGTCGACGGTGCGAAGGCAGTCGGCAACGCCGTCGCCGACGGTGCCAAGGCCGTCGGCAACGCCGTCAGCAAGGCGATGCCCTGGAACTGGTGAGCTGCAATGCCCAGAATCGGCGCCGTATAGAAGCGCCCTCCATGGGGCGTGCCTCGGTCGGGCGCAGCCCGATCGCCAGTGCAATGCAGAACGGCGAATTTCGATGAGACCCTTTCCTCGCCGAGGCGCGCCACGGCGCGTCGCTCGCGCCGCGTTGCTCGCGTCGCTTATCCTCTTCGCCCACGCCATGTGCGCCCAGGCAGGATCCTCCTCGATGTCACCGAGCAAAACCTTTACCAACCCCGCGGCGGCCTTGCTGGCCGACGCCGTCAAGGCCGGGGACGAAGCACGCATCCGCAAGCTCGTCGCCGATGGCGCCAACCCGAATGCGCAGGTAGAGCGGGGCTTGCCGATGCTGCAGTGGGCGATGCTCAACCAGAAACGCGGCAGCTTCGAAACCCTGCTCGCCGTCGGAGCAGACCCGGCGCGCGGCGACGACGGCGGTACGACCGCCGTGCATCTCGCCGCGCAGGCCGATACGCCGTATTGGCTCGAGACCCTGCTCGCTCGCGGCGCGAGTCCCGATACGCCGAACACGATCACGCAGTCGACCCCGTTGATGGCCGCGCTGATGGCCGAGCGGCAGGACAACGCCGACCGCCTGATCAAGGCCGGCGCACGACTGGACGCCGTGGACCGGCAAGGCAACACGGCACTGCACGTCGCCGCGCAGATCAACGATGCCGGTCGCGTGCTGAAGCTGCTGCAGGCGGGCGCCTCGCCGAATCTGAAGAATGCGCAGGACGTGACCTTCCAGCGCTACTTGTTCATGACCAAGGAATCGGTGCTGAGCGGCGATGTGCGCGCCGCACGCGATGCCGTGCGCGCCTGGCTGCAAAGCCATGGCATCGCCATCGAAGGCCAGCTGCACTGAACGACATCGGCGACGCCGGTGTGCCGGTCGGTCGACCCTCGATGCGGCGGCAGTCCGCGGCCGGGCGTCAGATTCAGGCGCGCCCCGCGCGGTAGCCGCGCAAGGCGTAGAACAGGATGTACAGATAGCAGGGCAGCATGATCAGCAGGAAGACCAGCTGGAAGTCGTGCCGCTCGCGCAGCATGGCGAAGGCCTGCGGGATGATTGCGCCGCCGGCGATGCCCATCACCAGCAGGGCCGAGCCGGTTTCGGTGAGGCGTCCGAGGCCGGCGATGGCGAGTGGGAAGATCGCCGGCCACATCATCGCGTTGGCGAAGCCGAGCGCGGCGACGAAGCCGACCGACACGTAGCCGTGGGTCGAGAACGCGCCGATCGTCAGCAGCGCGCCGAGCACGGCAGACAGCGCCAGATAGCGTGCCTGCGAAATGAAGCGCGGAATCGTCAGCAGGCCGACGACGTAGCCGACCAGCATCGCCGCGAGCGTGAAGGAGGTGAAGAATTTCGTCTCGTCGACCGGCAGGCCGAAGCTGCGCCCATAGGTGCCGATGGCGTCGCCGGCCATCACTTCGACGCCGACGTAGACGAACAGGCAGAGCACGCCGAGCCACAGGTGCGGATAGGCGAACAGGCCCTTCGCGTCGGAGCGGCCTTCGTCGCTGGCGCGATTGACTTCGGACGCGCGGATTTCCGGCAGCGGCGATTTCGCGATCCAGACGCCGAGCACGGCGAGCAGGCACGCCATCACCAGATACGGCACATGCACGCGTGCCGCGAAGGCGTCGAGCAGCGCCGACTTGCCGGCGGCATCGGCGGCCTGCACTTGTGCCTTCAGATCACCGAGGCCGTGCAGGACCAGCGCGCCGATCACCAGCGGCGCAAGAATGCCGGCGATCTTGTTGCAGATGCCCATGAAGGCGATGCGCTGCGCGGCGCTCTCGATCGGTCCGAGGATGCTGATGTACGGATTGGCGGCGGTCTGCAGCAGCGCCAGGCCCGCGCCGATCACGAACAGGCCGGACAGCGCGCCCGGATACCAGCGCCGCACGACGAACTCGCCGAACAGCGCGGCGCCGATCGCCATCACGAACAGGCCGAGCGCCATGCCGCGCTTCATGCCGCTGCGGCGAAGGATCCACGATGCCGGCAATGCCAGAAAGAAGTACGACAGATAGAACACCATCAGCACCAGGAACGCGTTCACCGTATTGAGGTCGAACGCGAGTTCGACGAACTGGATCAGCGGCCCGTTGAGCCAGGTGACGAAGCCGAAGATGAAGAACAGCAGGCCGATGATCAGCATCGGTGTTCGGGTATCGCGCGCACTCGGCGCGGCGGTGGCGACGGCTGACATCGGTGCTCCCCTCTGATGCGGATGACGCTGCGGCGATAGTTCCCGCTTGTCTATCGACGATCCAAACGTAGCAACGTTGTCATCCGTGCGCCACCGTTTGCGTGCGTGCCGGCTGCCGAGCCTTGCTGCAGGGGCCCTTCAAATCAAGGGTCGAACGCGGACAGGCTCGCGCGAACCATACTTGCGTTGCAATTCCGCGTCATTTTGCGGTGCAATGTTGACAACGTTGTCATGGCGCGTGAGACTCGCCGCGCTCCGGCAAATCGCCGGCGCACTGCGGCGGGGCGGATGGCGGGGGCGACGAGTGGGCAACGCGGTTGACCGGGAGACATTCCAGCGCGCGGACGACGCGCCGCTGATCGCGGCCGATGTCGGCGGCACGCATGCGCGCATCGCCCTGGTCGGCCCGGCCGCGGACGGCGCGGGCGCGTTCGCGATCCCGCACTACGAGAAATACGCCTGCGCGGAATTCCCAAGCCTGGCCGCCATCATCGGCACCTTCCGCGATACCCATCTGCACACGACGGTGGATCGCGTGGCGCTGGCGATCGCCGGCTACGTCGTCGACGATGCGGTCGTCAACGTGAGCCTGCCGTGGACGGTGTCGATCTCCGGACTGCGCTCGGCGCTCGGCGTGCGCGAGCTCGCCATCGTCAACGATTTCGAAGCGGCCGCGCACGCGATCGGCCATATCGACGCGACGCACGCGGTGCGGCTCAGCGGTCCTGCCGAAGCCGTCGACGGGCCGGTGCTGCTGGTCGGCCCGGGGACCGGCCTCGGCGCTGCCGTGCGCATCCCGAATGCGCAGCGCGTCCTGGTGCTCGCCACCGAAGCCGGCCAGGCGACGCTGGCGCCGGATACCGATATCGAATTCGAACTGCTGCGCGAGATGCGCCGCCGCGGTTCGCGCGTGCTGATCGAAGACGTGCTGTCCGGCACGGGCCTCGCCAATCTGCATGCAGCCATCCGCTCCCTGCGCGGTGCGCCGGCGTCGACGTTGACGCCGGCGCAGATCACCGCGGCGGCGCTCGCACGCAGCGACCGCTACGCCGAGGAAACCGTCGAGGTGTTCTGCGCCTGGCTCGGCAGCGTGCTCGGCGATCTCGCTCTCCTGTATGGCGCCACCGGCGGCATCTATCTCGCCGGCGGCGTGCTGCCGCAGATGAAGCCGCTGCTGCTGCAGAGCCGCTTCGTCGAGCGGTTCGTCGACAAGGGCGCGATGCGCGAGGTGCTCGCGCGCACGCCGGTGCGGCTGATCGAACACGCCCAGCTCGGCGTGATCGGCGCCGCCAGCTGGTATTTCAACCGCTCCGCGAATGCTGCCGGCGCTGCACGCGCCGCCGCTTCCGCGCCGGTGTGATGTTTTGTCTGGAGCTTCGCGATAAGGGACGCAAACGAATCGGCAACGACCGCCCAGGGCCGTAGCCGTCACCACCAGAGGGGGAACGTCATGAAGTTTTCGAGAACCATGTTGTCGGCGAGCATCATCGCCGCGTTCGCGCTCGTCGGTGCCGCGCAGGCCGATGACGCATCGACGGCGGCAGCGCCGGCGGCGGCACCGGCGCAGGACGGCACCCGCTCCGACGGTCAGGAGATGGATACCATCGTCGTGCACGGCATCCGCGAGAGCCTCAAGCGCTCGCTGCAGACCAAGCGCGACGCCGACGCGGTCGTCGATGCGATCACCGCCGAGGACATCGGCAAATTCCCGAGCACCAACGTCGCCGAGGCGATGTCGCAGATTCCCGGCGTCACCATCGACCGCCGCTTCGGCCAGGGCGAACGCGTCAGCATCAACGGCACCGATCCCAGCCTCAACCTGACCTTCCTCGATGGTCATCCGGTCGCGCAGACGACCTGGCTGTACGGCGAGCAGCCGAACCACGGCTTCGACTACACCATGCTCGCGCCGGAAATCCTCGGCAAACTGGAAGTGTATAAGAGTCCAGAAGCGCGCCTGCCCGAGGGCAGCGTCGGCGGCACCATCATCATGCACACGCGCGAGCCGCTCGACCTCGCCGCGAACACGCTGAGCGGATCGGTCGGCGCCACCTACGGCGACCAGTCCGATACGACCAAGCCGAACGCATCGCTCCTGTACAGCTGGAAGAATCCGGAAAACACCTTCGGCATCGCGGTGTCGGCACAGCACTATGAAGAGAAGGTGGATCGCCAGGGCGAGGAAATCTTCGGCTACAGCAAGGTGTCCAGCCTGAGCGCGAGCCCGGCCGTCGCGGCCGGCATCGCGGCCGGAACCCTGAATCCGGACGATCTCGTGCCGCAGGAAATCAATGCCGCGTACTTCCAGCAGACGCGCAAGCGCGACAGCGCGACGCTGAACATGCAGTGGAAGCCGAACGACCAGTTCGAACTGGATGTCAAAGGCCTGTACGTGCGCGAGAAGTTCAACAACTTCAACCAGTCGATGTACGGCTTCACCACGCAGACGCCGCAGAACATCACCAGCCTGACGCCGGGCGCCGGCGGCCTGATCAGCAGCGGCCATTCCTGCGGCAACGACGATCCGTCCTGTCCGGGCCTGCAGTCCAACGGCGGCAACGGTCCGGTCAATACCTATCTCGACAACCAGGCGCGCATTTCCACCGTCACCACCAAGGGCATCGACCTGACCGGCACCTACAAGGGCGAAGGCTGGAGCCTGGCCGGCAACATCGGCGTCAGCAAGTCCGACGACAACAGCAACGCGCAGGCCTTCATCGAGCCGTACTACAACGGCGGCTACACCTGGGACATCCATCGCGGCATCTCCTTCGACAGCCCGGGCGCGGCGGCCAATCCGGCCAACTGGCACGACGGCGACACGCCGGGCGGCGGCTGGGGCGGCAACTATGCGCAATGGCCGGCGAAGGCGAAGGACAACTACGGCCAGCTCGACTTCAGCAAGAATTTCGACGGCTTCTTCAACGAGCTGCTGCTCGGCGTGCGCTACGCCAAGCATGACGAGAGCCGCGAACTGTTCATCTACGGCGGCGTGCGCACGGCCGACCTGGCGACGATCGGCTTTCGCGGCCTGACCGACATCCTGTCCGGCTTCAACGGGTTTTCCAACGACCAGCGCCATCACGTGCAGACCGGCTTCGACAACGTGATCAACTGGGTGCTCGGCAGTCCGCTCGGCACCTCGCCGGATCCGGGTTCGTTCCTCAACAACACCTATTCGGTGACGCAGGAATCGGACGCCGGCTACGCGCAGCTGAACTTCGGCAACGACTCGCTGCACGGCAACATCGGCGTGCGCTTCGTCCACACCGATATCGACAGCGCCGGCTACAGCTACAGCGGCACGCCGACGTATCCGGCGCCCGCCGGCAGCTACCAGACCGCGAGCTCCAGTCACAACAATGTGCTGCCGTCGATCAACCTTGCCTACGACGTGGCGCCCGATGTGGTCATCCGCGGTGCGTTGTCCGAAGTCATCGCGTGGGCGCCGTACAACCAGGAAGTGCACAACACGTTCCTCAACGACACCGTGCTGACCGGCTCCGGCGGCAACGCCGACCTCGATCCGTACAAGTCGTGGAACCTCGACTTCTCGGCCGAATGGTATTTCGCCGAACAGTCGGTGCTGGCGGCGTCGGTGTTCTACAAGGACGTACGCAACTACATCACCACCGACTCGCACGTCGAGCGCCAGTTCAACTCGCAGTTCCTCAACGATCCGGCGGGCTACCAGCGCATCTACGTCGACGGCCATCTCGGCAACTGCGACGTCAACGGGTTCTGCGACTACAGCGTGCTGCGTCCGCTCAACGGCGGCACGGCGAAGGTGAAGGGCTTCACGC